>NZ_JBFTZL010000102.1:0-14108 GCF_056406825.1 Arthrobacter sp. P1_A5
GGTTGGAAGCATGCTGACCCGTGCGCGTTTGTACGATCTCGTTGATTACGAGGCTTACAACCGTTTCGATACCGGAGTCTTTAATTTCCAGATCCCAGGTAAGTAAGCCCCGCATAGAACCTCCGGCACGTGCCGGTACACAGGCGTTAGGAACAAAGGAGTTTCAGCATGGCTGAACAGGACATTAAGAAGGGCCTCGCCGGCGTCGTGGTGGACTACACCGCGGTCTCCAAGGTCAACCCGGACACGAACTCGCTGCTGTACCGCGGCTACCCCGTCCAGGAACTGGCTGCCAAGTGCAGCTTCGAGGAAGTCGCGTACCTGCTCTGGAACGGCGAGCTGCCCGACGCGGAGCAGCTGGCGGAGTTCACCGCCCGGGAACGCGCCGGGCGTGCCCTGGATCCGGTCGTCAAACAGGTGATTGACGCGCTGCCCACCACCGCGCACCCCATGGATGTCTGCCGGACTGCCACGTCGGTGTTGGGGGCCCGGCACCCCCTTGCCGAGGACGCCTCGCGCGAAGCCAACCTGGCCAAGGCCATCGATCTGTTCGCCGCGATGCCGGCAGTGGTGGCCTACGACCAGCGGCGCCGGCACGGCCAGGACGTGGTGGAGCCCCGCGAGGATCTGGGCTACGACGCCAACTTCCTCTGGATGACGTTTGGTGAGGAAGCCGTCCCCGAAGTAGTCGACGCGTTCAATGTCTCCATGATTTTGTACGCCGAGCACTCCTTCAACGCCTCGACCTTCACGGCCCGGGTCATCACCTCCACGCTCTCGGACCTGCACTCTGCCGTGACCGGCGCCATCGGGGCCCTCAAGGGCTCGCTGCACGGCGGTGCCAACGAGGCCGTCATGCACACCTTTGACGAGATCGGCATCCGGCCGGAGGAGTCCCTGGAGGACGCCCACGTCCGGGCCAAGGCCTGGATGGAGGACGCCCTGGCCCACAAAAAGAAGGTCATGGGCTTCGGCCACCGCGTCTACAAGCACGGCGACTCCCGGGTGCCCACCATGAAGTCGGCGCTGGACAAGATGATCGCGCACTATGGCCGGCCGGAGCTCCTGGGCCTCTACAACGGGCTCGAGACGGCGATGGACGAGGCGAAGGGGATCAAGCCGAACCTCGACTATCCGACCGGCCCCACGTACCACCTCATGGGCTTCGACACGGCCACGTTCACCCCGCTGTTCGTCGCCAGCCGCATCACAGGCTGGACGGCGCACATCATGGAGCAGCTGGATTCGAACTCCCTGATCCGCCCCTTGAGCGAGTACAACGGCGTCGAGGAACGGCACCTGGCGTAGCAGGGCTTCCTGCGGGACGCACGGGACTGGACAGCCGGCACGGGCCGGCCACCTATTCGTAGGTGGCCGGCCCGTGCTGTTTGCCCGCGGACTTCAGCGCCGCGGGATCCGGACCGACGCAACGGTCTCGTTGTCCTCGTTCAGGACCACGACGACGTCGATCGTTTCGCCTGCCAGCGCCGGAGGCAGCCAGTGCCCCGCATCCTGCCACATCCGCTCCAGCGGCAACGCCGCGGAGTCGAACCATTCGGGCGTTATTTCGGGGCTCTCGGCGGGTTCGCCGTGCCACCGCCGGGTGGTGAAGAGCCGGCACGACATGTTCCAGTCAGGCCGGGCCGGAAAGATGAACTCGACAACGCCGGCGTGGGCCAGGTCCTCTTGGAGCACTATGATCCCGGCTTCTTCCCAGACCTCGCGGACCACGGCCTCGGCGTCGCTCTCCCCCGGCTCCACGTGGCCGCCGATTCCCACGATCTTGCCGATGCCAAAGCCGGTCCTCTTCATGCCCAGCAGCACCTCGGTGCCGCTCTCCGCATCACGGAGCGGGAAGCAGAGAGTGACGGGCGTGAGCTTCATGTGCTCAACCCTATAGCTGCCGCAGGCTGCCGGCGCTATCCGGCGGCCGGGCCGTCGCCGACAAGCTGCTGCCTCAGTTCGACCGGTATCCCTTTCTGCGCGAATTCCTTGTCCATGGCCTGCTGCGGCGTGAGGCCCTGGTTGTTTGTGGCTTGGAACTCCCAGTTGTAGACGCTGGACCACTCCTGCCGGACATCGCAGAGGAATCGGCCGTTCTGCAGTTTGGCGATCTTGAACCAGGCGTTGCCGCCATCGAGCTGGAGTGCCCGGATACCGTCACCGGAAATGGAGTAGGCGAGCCATCCGCCGGCGCAGCCCAGCACCGTGTAGTAGCCCTGTTCGGCGGGGGCAATCGGGATGATCGCGCGCTGCTGGTCATTGCGCTGCTGGTCAATGTTGGCCAGGGTGCATGCGACCCCGCCGGTGCTCAAAGCGGCAGGACTCGCTTTCGTGGGAGACGACGGGGCGGCTGGTGAGGCAGCGGACGGGGTTGGGGACGACGGCAATGGGCTCGCGGAGACAGTCGGGGCCGGGATGCCCGTCTGGGCAGGCCCCGGTGCTGGTTGGGGCATCAGATTGCCGCCGACAACCACCGCGCCAACGATGGCTGCAGCGGCCAGTACAGTCGCGGCCGCAGCCCGCACGGCATTGCGTCGTGCCGGAGTGCGCCCTGCCAAAAGGACGACATTCGGATCCGTGGAAAATACGATTGAGCGGGCAGAGTCGCTTCCGGACTCTGCCCCCGGCGCTCCCACCCGAGGTTTTGCATCCCTCATGAGCTGTTCGATGCGGTCCATGGCTAGTCCTTCCGTTCGGTCATGAGATGTGAGGGGGCAGCTTTCGCGAACGCCCGGCGTGCCCGGTGCAGGCGAACCGCAGCGGCGGATGAAGAACATCCCAGCGTCTGCGCCATTTCAGCGATGGTCAGCTCGTCCCAGTAGGAGAGCATAAGGACTTCGCGGTCCCGCTCCCTGAGCTGCACCAGCACCTCTGCCACGGCGGCTCGTTCTTCATCGTTTGACCCGGGGGCTTGGCTGCGGACATCGTCTTTCAGCCTTTCGACAAGTTCCTGGCGGCGCCGGCGGCCCTTGTACTCATTGCCGACCACATTCCGGGCCGTTGCCAACAACCAGCCAATGCCGGGCGGTTCCGCCAGCTCCTTCTCCCAGGCAATTCTGAAGACGTCCGCGGCCAGTTCCTCGGCGCGGTGCCCGTCACTGATACGGCACGCAATGTAGCGGTAGACCCGCGCGGAGTGCTGGGTGTGCAGATCAATGAACGCTTGCTCTTTGGCAGCCAACATGGTGGTTCCCCCGGACATCGATGACTTCTTCTTGATGTGTAAGTGTCCAGTGAACGGCATTTCCTTACACAGGCCCGCAAAAAAGTTCGCCGTAACCGGCGCGGTGCGGGACCGGCGGACTATACCTTAGCCCAGGGCGCGCGGGTGCGCGGCGGCATAGATCTCCCGCAGCGTATCGGCCGTCACCTGGGTGTAGACCTGCGTGGTGGTCACCGAGGCGTGCCCCAGCAGTTCCTGCACCACCCGGACGTCGGCGCCGCCCTCCAGCAGGTGGGTGGCGAAGGAGTGCCGCAGCGTGTGCGGCGAAACGTCCTTGGTGATGTGGGCCTTGTCCGCCGCCGCCTTCAAAATGGTCCAGGCGCTTTGCCGGCTGATCCTGCCGCCGCGGGCGTTGAGGAACAGGGCAGGGGTGCCCTTGCCCTTGGCGGCCAGCAGGGGCCGGCCGCGGACGAGGTAGGCGTCAAGGGCTCGTGCCCCATAGGATCCGAGCGGGACGAGGCGTTCCTTGGAGCCCTTGCCGAAGAGCCTGACGATCGCGGGCCCTTCGCCGGCGTCGGACCCGCCCGAGGTATGCAGGGAAATGTCGTCAACGTCCAGGCCCACGGCTTCGCTGATGCGGGCACCGGTGGAATAGAGGAATTCGAGCAGCGAGCGGTCGCGCAGGCCGGTCGCCGTGTCCGTGCCGGCCGCCTCGAGGATCCGGGTGACCTCGTCGATGCTGATGGCCTTGGGCAGCCGCTTGCCGGGCATGGGCGGGTGGACGTCGCTGGCCGGGTCGGTGGACGTGATGCCTTCGAGGGCCCAGAACTTGTGGAGTCCGCGCACAGCCACCACCGTCCGGGCCGCCGAGCGGATGCCCAGGGCCGAGCCGCCGTCGGACCCGTCGGAGAGCGCCTGAACGAAGGCTGTGACGTCGTGCCGGGTGATCTCCGCGGGGCGTTCCCGGCCCGCGTGGGCCAGATGCCTGGCGTAGCGGGCCAGGTCCCGCYGGTAGGCGGAGAGCGTGTTGGCCGCGAGGCCCCGCTCCACGCCCATGTGCTGCAGGTAGTCAGTGATTGCGCGGTCGATCGCCGTCACCGCCCGGGCGGGCGGGCGCTCGGGAGCGGCTGCCTGCGCCGGGGCCGGCGGTTCGGCAATCAGCGGTTCCACTAGCGCTGGCTGGGATGGGCGGGCCAGGGCGCGTCGGCCGGGCGGAGGCTTTCGAAGTTGCCCGCGCGGGCGGCGGCAGCAGCCAGGACGCCGACGACGGCGGACGGGTTGTGGAGGCGGCCGTCAAGGACCGCCCGCACGGCCTCGTCCAGCGGGGTCCAGCGCAGTTCGATTTCGGCKTCCTCGTCGGTGCGGACGTGCCGCTCATGTCCCGGCACCTCACTCAGGCCGCGGGCCAGGTAGATGCGGATGGCCTCGCTGGAGGAGCCCGGGGAGTTGAAGAAGTCCGCCAGCACGTTCCAGCGGTCCGCGACGAGGTCTGCTTCCTCGGCCAGTTCGCGGGCGGCCCCGACGACGAAGTCCTCCCCTTCGACGTCAAGCAGCCCGGCGGGGATCTCCCAGAGATCCATGCCGACGGGGTGCCGGTACTGCCGGAGCAGCAGCACGTCGCCGTCGTCGTTCATCGGGAGAACCGCCACCGCGCCGGGATGGTCGATATAGTCCCGGACCAGGGTGTCGCCGTCGTCGTTGAGCTGGAAACTGTCGCTGACGACGTCCCAGATCCTGCCCTCGTACACCTTCCGGGACGACAAAAGACGGCGCGGGCTCGGCTCATCCGAAACCTGCCGTGCAGCATTGGGGGTCTCAGACATACCGGGCATCGCGCCGTCCTTTGATTCAGTTGGAAATTACTTGGACACTGCTGCCGACGAGGGCTTGGGCGCAGGTGCCGGGGCATCGGCCTTTGCACTCGGGCTGCTGCTGGCAGCGGGCGCGGCATCGCCGGCCCGCTGGTGGCCAAGGGCAGCCTCAATCAGGCCCGCGAACAGCGGGTGCGGGCGCGTGGGCCGCGAGCTGAGCTCTGGGTGCGCCTGCGTGGCCACGTAGTACGGGTGGACGTCGCGGGGAAGTTCCACGAACTCCACCAGCTTGCCGTCGGGCGACGTTCCGGAGAACGACAGGCCCTTGGCGGCGATCTGATCGCGGTACTTGTTGTTGACCTCGTAGCGGTGGCGGTGCCGTTCGCTGACCTTGGTGGCGCCGTAGGTCTCGGCGACGACGGAGCCTTCGTCGAGCTTGGCTTCGTACAGGCCCAGGCGCATGGTGCCGCCAAGGTCGCCCTTGCCGTCAACGATGTCCAGCTGCTCTTCCATCGTGGCGATGACGGGGTACTTGGAGTCCGGCTCGAACTCGGACGAGGACGCTCCTTCGAGGCCGACTACGTTGCGGGCGTACTCGATCACCATGCACTGCAGGCCCAGGCACAGGCCCAGGACCGGGAGCTTGGTTTCGCGGGCGTACTTCAGGGCGCCGAGTTTGCCTTCCAGGCCGCGGATGCCGAAGCCGCCCGGAACGCAGATGGCGTCGACGCCGGCCAGGGACTGCACGGCACCCTCGCGGGTTTCGCATTCGTCCGAGGGGACCCAGCGGATCTTGACCTTGGTGTCGTTGGCGAAGCCGCCGGCGCGCAGGGCCTCAGTGACGGACAGGTAGGCGTCCGGCAGGTCGATGTACTTGCCCACGAGCGCGATCTCAACTTCGTGCTTCGGGTTGTGGACGGCGTCGAGCAGCTTGTCCCAGCTGGTCCAGTCCACATCCTTGAACGGCAGGTCCAGGGCGCGGACGATGTACGAATCCAGGCCCTGGGAGTGCAGGGTCTTCGGGATGTCGTAGATGCTCGGTGCGTCCGGGCAGCCGATCACGGCGTCGATGTCGACGTCGCACATGCGGCCGATCTTGTCGCGCATCGGCTGCGGGACTTCGCGGTCGGACCGGATCACGATTGCCTCGGGCTGGATGCCGATGGAGCGCAGCGCGGCAACGGAGTGCTGCGTCGGCTTGGTCTTCAGCTCCTGCGACGGGCCGATGTACGGCACGAGGGACACGTGGAGGAAGAACACATTTCCGCGGCCGATGTCCTGACGGACCTGGCGGGCGGATTCGAGGAACGGCTGGGACTCGATGTCGCCCACCGTGCCGCCGATTTCGGTGATGATGACGTCGGGGGCGTTCTTGCCCTCGGCCGGAAGCCGCATGCGCCGCTTGATCTCATCGGTGATGTGCGGGATGACCTGGACGGTGTCGCCGAGGTATTCGCCGCGGCGTTCCTTCGCGATGACTGTCGAGTAGACCTGGCCGGTTGTGACGTTGGCCGATCCTTCGAGGTTTTCATCGAGGAAGCGCTCATAGTGGCCGATGTCCAGGTCCGTCTCGGCGCCGTCGTCAGTGACGAAGACTTCGCCGTGCTGGAAGGGGTTCATCGTGCCCGGATCCACGTTCAGATAGGGATCGAGCTTTTGCATTGTTACAGACAGACCGCGTGCCCGCAGGAGGTGGCCGAGGCTCGAAGCCGTCAGTCCCTTACCGAGCGAGGACGCTACACCACCGGTGACGAAGATGTGTTTGGTCGTCTTGGACGAGCCCGGAAACCGGGAATTTACACGAGAGTTTGATCGCTGCACCACGGGGTTTGAGCTTATCATCAATTCGGCCTTCCACGGGTTCCTTGGCGGGATCCCGATGTGATTGTTGTCCTAGCAGCGGTCCCTGCGGGAGTCCCTGCGGAGGTCCTTTCGGGCCCGCCTAGCTTTGCGGGAGGAGTTTGGCGTCGTCCAGCAGCTCCTGGGCGTGGGCCTGGGCTGATTCGGAGTCCTCCTGGCCGGCCAGCATGCGGGCCAGTTCGCGGACCCGCTCGGCCTCGTCCAGCAGCTGCACGTCGCTGGAGGTGAAGCCGGTGGCGGTAGCCCCGTCAGCGCCCCGCACGGAGGTCTTGGTGACCCTGATGTGCTGGTTCGCGAACGCAGCCACCTGCGGCAGGTGGGTCACCACGAGGACCTGGACGTGCTGGGCCAGCATCGCCAGCCGGCGCCCGATCTCGACGGCGGCACGGCCACCGACGCCGGCGTCGACCTCGTCGAAGACAAACGTCGGGACGGGATCGACGGCGGCAAGCACCACCTCAATGGCGAGCATGACGCGGGAGAGTTCACCGCCCGAGGCGCCTTTGCCCAGCGGCCGGGCCGGCGCGCCGGAGTGCGGCTGAAGCAGGAAGGAGATTTCGTCGGCCCCGAACGGTCCCAGCTGGCCCGCGGACTCCACATTGATGACCAGGGTGGCATCGGCCATGGCCAGCGCCGTGAGCTCCGCGCTGACCCGCGCGGAGAGGTCCTTGGCGGCCTTGCTGCGGGCCTTGCTGATCCCGGCGGCCTTCTTCCGGAGCTCGGTTTCGGCCCGGGCGACCTCGGCGTCCAGCGCTTCGATCCGGGTGGAGTCGTCCTGGAGTTCCTCATGCCGGGCCCGGGCCTCCTCCGCCCAGACCAGCACCTCGTCAATGCTCGGCGCGTACTTGCGGACCAGCTTGGCCAGCGCGGCCCGTCGGTCCTCGATTTCGGCGAGCCGTTCCGGGCCCTCCGTGTCAAGGGCGGCCTGGTAGCTGGCGAGTTCAGCGGCGATGTCGTTGAGCAGGAAACCGACCTCGGCCAGGCGTGCCGCGGCGGAGCCCAGCTCCCCGTCGTGTTCGGCAACGTGCTCCAGGGTGCGTTTGGCAGCGTCTACGAGGGTGGTCGCGTCGGCTTCTTCACCGAAGTCCTCGGCGATGAGCGCCTGGTGGGCGGTGCTGGCCGCGATCCGCAGTTCCTCGACGTTGGCCAGTTTCACGGCCTCGGCCTTGAGGGCCTCGTCCTCCCCCGGCTGCGGGTCCACGGCGTCGATCTCGGCCAGGGCTACGTGCAGCGACTCGGCCTCGCGGAGGCGTTCACGCGCGGCACTGCGCAAGGAGTCCAGCTCGCCCTGGCTGGCATGCCAGTGCGCGTAGAGGTCCTGATAGGCGGCAAGCGCGCCGGCAAGGCTCTCGCCGGCGAATTTGTCCAGGGCTCCGCGTTGCGCCACCGGGCTCTTGAGCCGGATCTGGTCCGACTGTCCGTGCACCACCACGAGGGTTTCGCCGATTTCGGCCAGCACCCCCACCGGCGCGGCGCGTCCGCCCAGATAGGCCCGGCTGCGGCCGTCGGCCCCGACGCTGCGGGCCAGCAGGAGTTCCACACCGCCGTCGAACTCCTCCACCTCGGCCCCGGCTTCCCTGGACCGCGCGACGGCAGCGTGGCCGGCGTCGAGCTTCAGCACGGCCTCCGCCGAGGCGCTCTTCGCGCCGCTGCGGACGGCGCCGGCGTCGGACCTGGCACCGAGGAGCAGCCCGACGGCGGTCACCACCATGGTCTTGCCGGCGCCGGTTTCACCGGTCACCACGCTGAGGCCCGGGCCCAGCGGCAGGGTGGCGTCGGTGATGACGCCGAGGTCGCGGATACGCAGTTCTTCAAGCATGGTTCACTTCTCGGTTGTGGGATCTGGCGAGGGATCGGGCGCGTCGGCAGTTCCCTCGTGGCGCGGCGAGGGAAGCGGCGGCATGGGACGGGGCGTGCGGATGATCGGGAGGGGGCCGGTGTGGATGGCCCGGGTTTGGGGCACGGGGYCGCGCCAGCCCTGGATGGGGAGCTGGAATTTGCGCACGAGCCTGCCGGAGAAGGGGGTCTGGTGTGTCCGCGCCAGACGCACGGGCGTTGCGGAGCGGGTCACTTCGACGCGCGCGCCGGGCGGCAGATCCACCGAGCGGCGGCCGTCGCACCAGAGGACACCCTGGGCGTCGGTGCGGTTCAGGATCTCGACGGCGAGGCGGGACCGGGGCGAAACCACGAGCGGCTTCGCGAAGAGGGCATGGGCGCTGATCGGCACGATCAGGAGGGCCTCGACCTCGGGCCACACCACGGGACCGCCGGCGGAAAACGCGTAGGCCGTGGAGCCTGTGGGCGTGGCCAGGACCACGCCGTCGCAGCCGAATGAGGTCAGGGGGCGTTCGTCGACTTCGGTGACCACCTCCAGCATCCGTTCCCGGTTGCCCTTTTCGATCGCGGCCTCATTCAGGGCCCAGGTGTGCCAGATCTTCTGGCCGCGGACCCAGACCTGGACGTCGATCGTCATGCGCTCCTCCACCGTGTAGTCACGGCTGGCGATCCACTCGACGGTCTGGGCGAGGTCGGCCCGTTCGCTCTCGGCCAGGAACCCCACGTGGCCAAGGTTCACTCCAAGCAGCGGCACGTCGACTTCGCGGACCAGTTCGGCAGCCCGGAGGATGGTGCCGTCCCCGCCGAGCACCATGACAAGTTCCACCTCGGGCAGCTTCACGTGATCGTGAAGGACCTCGACCGGGTGGTCGAGCCGGCCGAAGAAGCGGACCATGTCCCCGAGCTCGTTCTCCTGCAGAACGGGGACCAGCCCGGATTCGTGCAGCAGCGCACACGCTTCCCAGGCAGCCTTGAGGGACTCCTCGCGCCCTGTGTGGGCCAGGATCAGGACACGCCTGCTCATCAGGTTCCGCCTTCTGGTGGTACTAGTGGTTCGGCCAGATTGTTCCGAGCAACGCAGCAACAGCTGCGTCCCGCTCCTCGATCTTAGGCGGGACTTCCGACATCGCGCGTTTTATCCACAGGAAGTATTCGACATTGCCGTCCTGGCCCGGCAGCGGGCTCTGGGCGAGGCCTGACAAGACCAGGCCCGCATCCACGGCGGCGGAAGCCACCTTGCCCACGGCGAGCCGGCGTTCGCGTTCCGAGGTGACCACGCCGGTCCGGCCCAGCCGGTCCTTGCCGATCTCGAACTGTGGCTTGACCATGAGGACGAGGTCGCCGCCGGGCAGCGTGCAGGCCGCGAGTGGCGCCACCACAAGCGTCAGCGAGATGAAGGACAGATCAGCCACCGTCAGGGCGGCCGGTCCGCCGATTTCCGCGGCCGCCATGTAGCGGACGTTGAGGCCTTCGTGCACGGAAACCCTGGAGTCATTCCGGATTTCCGGCACCAGCTGGCCGTGCCCCACGTCGACGGCCACCACGTGGGCAGCACCGCGCCGAAGCAGCACATCCGTGAACCCGCCGGTGGAGGCGCCGGCGTCGAGGCACCGTTTGCCTGCGACGTCGACGGCGGGAAAGGCATCCAGCGCGCCGGCCAGCTTGTGCCCGGCGCGGCTGACGTAGCCGTCCTCGGCCGAGGCCGTGACGTCCAGCGCGGCGTCCTCCGGGACCTGCAGCGACGCCTTGGCGAGGACCTCGCCCCCGGAGCTCACCTTGCCCTCGGCAATGAGCCGGGCGGCATGGGTACGGGACCTGGCGAGCCCCCGGCTGACGAGTGCCTGGTCGAGCCGGCTCACGATCCCCCGTTCCCCGCGGCATGGATACGGCGCGCCACGCCGGCGTGTCCGGTCACGTCTTCGTTCAGGGCCTCCAGCAGGGCATCATGCATGCCTGCATACACTTCGCCGTGCCCGGACACAGGCATTTGCCGCACGGCCCCGAGGCGGTCCAGGACAGCGTTGACAGCCGGATCCAGGACTGCTGCCGCGTGCTCTGCTGCCGCATGCCCGGACAGCTCCGCCGGGAGCTGCTGCGTCGGCAGCTCGGGCCAGGCGACGTCGGCCGCAGGGGTCGGCGCCTCAGCCGGCTGTTCGTCTGGGGCCTGGTCCAGTCCCTGGTGTAGCTCGCTCATGTGTCCAGCCTAGTGATCGGACCACTCGAGGACCGGAGGCAGTGCGCTGGTCGTCTCGGGGTTTGCGGCCCACCAGGCCGAACAGGCGGCACGCCACGAATCGAGGTCGGCGGGGTCGCCGCTGATGTGGACCGACTGCCCCCGCACGATCGCCGAGGCCGTGCCGCTGCGGAACCGCCCGGCGTCGTGCTCTACGGCAGGGTATGGCGCGTACAGGCCGGTCAGGTCATTGATGAGGAAATCGGGGCGTTCCACAGACCGTGCCGCGAGGATCGATTCCCTTGTGTCCACTCCGGTCAGCACGGCGACGGTGGCGAAACCGGCGTTGTTGCCGCCCAGGATGTCGGTGTCCAGGCGGTCACCGACGACCAGCGGCCGGTCCGCCGCCAGCCGCTTGGCGGCCGTGTGGAACAGGGGGGCTTCGGGTTTGCCGGCCACGATCGGGCTCTTGCCGGTCGCGGCGGCCACGGCGGCCACGAGCGTCCCGTTACCGGGGGCAATTCCACGCGCCTGGGGAATGGACCAGTCCGTGTTGGTGGCCACCCACAGGGCGCCGCCGGCGACGACGTACGACGCCTCGGCGAGGTCCTTCCAGCCAAGTTCCGGACTAAAGCCCTGAACGACGGCGACGGGGTCATCCTCCGCGCCGCGGACGGGAACCAGGCCAACCAGTTCAATTTCCCGGGCAAGTGCGGCACTGCCCGTGATCAGCACGTGTGCCCCGGCCGGCAGCATCGACGCCAGCAGCGCTGCCGCCGCCTGCGAGGAGCTCACCACCTGGTGGTCCTCGGCGGGGGCGCCGAGATCGCGCAGGTGTTGGGCCACCTGTGCAGGGGAACGGGATGCGTTGTTGGTGACGTAGCCCAGTCCGACGCCCACCCCGGCCAGCCGGCGCAGCGACTCGACGGCCCCGGGAATGGCGTTGGGCCCTGCATAGACAACGCCGTCAAGGTCAGAGAGCAGGGCATCAAAGGTGGAGATCAGGGCGGTACCCGTCATGCGATTAGTCCTCCACACTTTCGTGCTGGGCCTGCTCTGAGTCAGCGGAGAGTTCCTGGTCCGCGTCATCGTTCAGTTCCAGGTCGGACTCGGCGATCGCTTCGCCGTCGGCTTCGTCCTCGGCTTCGTGATCAGCTTCGTCATCAGCTTCGTCATCAGCTTCGTGATCAGCTTCGTCATCAGCTTCGTCGAGCACGTCGGATTCCACTGAATCCAGGTCGGACTCGGGGTCGTCAGACTCGAAGTAGTCGGCTTCGGCGTCGTCGCTGGCGAGCTCATCGCCCGCGTTCAAGCCGGCCACACCGGCTGCGGCGCCGGTGGCCTCTGCCGCGGCAGCGGCAGCGGCAGCGGCACCTGCGGCACGCGGTGCGCGCTCTTCGGTTCCGGCGTGCGTGGCGGCATGCTCCTGCGCCCGGAGGCGGCGCTGCCGTTCCTCCTCGCGGGCTTCTTCTTCCTCGTCCCAGCCCAGATCGATGATGTCGGGTTCCTCGTCAGCCCCGAGGCCCAGCGCGTTTTCCGCCACAGTGGCCTGGCGTTGCCATTTGGTGGCTTCGGCAGCGCGGCCAGCTGCCGTCAGCGCGTCAGCATAGGCACGGAACAGCCGGGGGCTGTAGGAAAAGGCGCGGTTGATGTCCAGCTGCGGGATTTCCAGTTCGGAAACCGCGGCGTCGAGCTGCCCGAGGTCGGTGCGGGCACCGGCTGCAACGATGGCCAGTTCCACCTTGCCGGGGGCGTCGAGATCCTTGGCTTCGTCGGACCGGGCCATGTCCAGTGCACGGTCCGGGCGGCCAAGGCCGCGTTCGCAGTCGGCCATGACCGGCAGGTGCATGTTGGAGCCACTGATCCGGCGGTAGGTCCGGAATTCCCGAAGGGCTTCACCATAGTGGCCGGCTGCGTAGGCGGTCAGGCCGACAGCTTCGCGGACGGACGCGAGGCGTCCGCCACGGCGGCTGGCTGCCAGGGCATGCTGGAAGGCAAGCTCAGGTTCCTC
The DNA here is from genome assembly GCF_056406825.1 of Arthrobacter sp. P1_A5. Classification (NCBI taxonomy): domain Bacteria; kingdom Bacillati; phylum Actinomycetota; class Actinomycetes; order Micrococcales; family Micrococcaceae; genus Arthrobacter; species Arthrobacter sp. P1_A5. The sequence goes on from NZ_JBFTZL010000102.1 coordinate 12,858, forward strand.
GTCCAGGAGCCGCCCGGCCATGACGAGGTGGCGGGCCACCCATTCGGCGCTGGTGACTTCGAGGGTCTTGATCTGGTGCTGCGTGGCACGGTCAAGCTCCTTGCCCGTGACGTCCTCGTCGATCTGGGGTGAACGCTCCCGGTCGGGGCGGTTGGCGCTGCGGAGGTCGCGGGCATTGGGCACGCGAACCGGACGGTCCTCGGGGCGGTCGCGTCCGTACTGGCGCGGGCCTGAGTCGCCACGGTCGAAGCCCCGTGCGGGACGATCCTCGCGGGTGCCAAAGGGCTTGCGGTTCTCGCCGCCGCCGCTGTACGGCTTGCGGTCACGGTCGCCACCGCCGCCGAAGCTGCGTTGACCCCCACCTTCACGCGGRGCACGRTCGCCATAGGGCTTACGGTCACGGTCGCCGCCGCTGTACGGCTTGCGGTCACCATAGGACGGACGGCTGTCGCCACCAAAGCTGCGCTGACCCCCACCTTCACGCGGAGCACGRTCRCCATAGGGCTTACGGTCACGGTCACGGTCGCCGCCGCTGTACGGCTTGCGGTCACCATAGGACGGACGGCTGTCGCCACCAAAGCTGCGCTGACCCCCCCGCTGTACGGTTTACGGTCACCATAGGACGGGCGGCTGTCGCCACCAAAGCTGCGCTGTCCCCCGCCTTCACGCGGGGCACGGTCACCATAAGGCTTACGCTCACCGCCGCCACTGTACGGCCTACGCTCGCTGTTTCCGAAGCCGCGCTGATCCCCGCCCTCACGCGGAGCACGATCGCCATACGGCTTACGGTCACGGTCTTCCCTGGAACGGAATCCGCGGGGATCGCCGCCAGAGTTGCTGGTGCCGCGGAAAGGGGCTCCATCGGAACTGCGTCCGCCAGAGTTGCCGTGGGCCTTGCCACCGCGGTTGCCATCATTGTGCTCAGCCATGCTGGAATCCTCCTGTTGTGAGCTGACCACTGGCGCAATCGCAGCCGCTCTGTTCCGTGTTTCGTTTCCTACGCAACCCGAAATCAAGCGCTTCGAAGTCCGTACATCTCCCCCAATTCTAGGCGAGCAACCCGCCACCGGCTAACGGCACCAGGTCAACGGGGGCCGCGGTGGGAAGTCTCACAACCTGCCGGGGCGCTTCTGTCAGCGGCCGCCGGCTGGCGGGCAGCTCCCTGATCCAGGGGCGGCTGACGGCGGCTGTGACGCTCTCTCACATTTGGCGGGATGTCCTGTGACACTCCCTCACCTTGGGCGGGATGTC
>NZ_JBFTZL010000103.1:0-13280 GCF_056406825.1 Arthrobacter sp. P1_A5
GTCCCGGGCAACCCAACCCGGGACCGCTTCCCCACGCCCTTGACAAACGATCACTACATATCAGACGAACAAAATGTGGAGCACCACCATGAGGGCGCCGGCACCGAAGAGTAGCGAGCAGAACAGGATGCCTATGCCCTCCATGCCCTGGGCTTGCTCAGCCTTGTCCCTGACGGCAAGTACTTTGAACTTTTCCGTGATCAGGTACACCTGATACGCGGCTATGCGCCTACGGAAGACGAACCACGCCGACGCCACAAGCATGAACACGATGCCTTCCACGATTGCCTTGCCTCCACAATCCGCCGCTAGGGTGCCCTTGCCCCGAGCCTACTGGGCGGGGATCCAGTCCTCGGGTCCTTCACCTGACATTCTGTCCGGTTGCCCCCGTCCTCTCATGCCCCCCTCACAAAGGGGAGGGGGAGGGACCCGCGACAGCCCCGCCGCTGTCCCCGGTAGTGATAGCGCCTCCGACGTCGTACGGGATAGAAGCTGACAGGCCCGTCTGAGGTGGGTTTGGGCCAAAGTGGGACTGAGAGAGGGGGCGGTTGGTACCTCCCACCTCTACACGCTCAGGGAATCCTGTTTTCGGCCACGCTAGGGGATAGCTTGCGGCCCAAGTGGCGGCTGTAGCTCCGCCACGGCACCGGCTCGTCGGTGGGGAAGGTGGCGACTACGGGAATGCACTTCGCGCAGGGAGGATTAAAAAATCAACGGCGTCAGTGCAGTGCGGGCACGCCCGGACACCGGCTGAATCGTCTCCTGGTCAGCGGTGTGCCTTCCGCAACGCGAGCCCGTGACAAGCGGCTTGTTTCGCCGTAGCTTTGCAGCAACTGACGGTTGGGGATATCAGTGGACCTTCTTGGCACCATCATGGCCCCGTTCAAATGGCTGGTCTCAGCCATGATGGCGGGTTTCCATGACGGACTCAGCGCCATCGGCATGCCGGCGGCCAGCGGCTGGACCTGGACGCTGTCCATCATCGGGCTCGTGCTGGTGATCCGCGCCGCCCTGATCCCGGTGTTCCTCAAACAGGTCAACGTCCAGCAGCGCATGAGGCGGCTGCAGCCGGACCTGAAGAAGCTCCAGGACAAATACAAGGGCAAGACCGATCCGGTCTCCCGCCAGGCCATGGCGCAGGAACAGATGGCCCTCTACAAGGCGCACGGCACCAACCCGTTCTCCGCCTGCCTGCCCCTGCTGATCCAGATGCCCTTCTTCTTCGCGCTGTTCCAGATGCTGTCCGGCATCAGCTCGGCCAAATCCAGCGGCCAGGGCGTCGGGGCAATGAGCCCCGAACAGGTCGCGCAGTTCGACGAGTCCACAATTTTCGGCGCCCCGCTCTCGGCTTCGCTGCTGCACGGCGGCGGCGGCGGCAGTCAGCTCTCGGTGTGGATCCTCTCCATTGCGATGATCCTGGCCATGACGGCCTCACAGCTCATCACGCAGCGGCAGATCATGGCCAGGAGCCTGTCCGGCGAGGCCGTGGCGACTCCGCTCATGGGCCCGCAAAAGGTGCTGCTGTTCAGCCTGCCGGTCGTCTTCGGTGTGGGCGGGATCGTGTTCCCCATCGGCGTCCTGATCTACTGGACCACCACCAACCTGTGGACCATGGGGCAGCAGTTCGCTGTCCGGTGGGACAGAATGGGACCATGACGCGCATCGCAATTATCGGCGGCCACGGCAAGGTGGCTTTGGAACTGTCCAGGATCCTCGCGGCGGAAGGGCACGGGGTCACCTCCTTTATCCGCAACCCGGACCATGCGGCCGACGTCGCGGCCACCGGCGCCACGCCGGCGCTGCTGGATGTGGAGAACGCGACGACGGCGCAGATCGCCGGAGCCCTCCACGGACACGACGCCCTGGTGTGGTCGGCCGGAGCCGGCGGCGGCAGCCCCGAACGGACCTACGCCGTGGACCGCGACGCCGCGATCCGTTCCATGGACGCCGCGGCGGAAGCGGGCGTCAGCAGGTACGTCATGGTGTCCTATTTCGGGGCCGGGCCGGACCACGGAGTCCCCGCGGACAACGGCTTCTTCGCCTACGCCGAAGCCAAGGCCGCGGCGGATGAGTACCTGCGCGGTTCAGGCCTTGACTGGACCGTCCTGGGCCCCGGAACGCTGACCACGGGACCCGGCAACGGGATGATCGACGTCGACCCCGCCGACACGTCCGACGGCACCGAAACCGCCCGGGCCAACGTCGCCCTGGTGGCGGCGGCGGTCCTCGGGCTGCCGGCCACGATCGGGCGCACCATCGAGTTCCGGGACGGCACGCTCCCGCTCGCGGCCGCGCTGGAACCGTTGGGCTAGCCCAGGACCCTTCCCGATAGGGTGGTGGGGGCGGTCCGCGCATCCACCCGGGATGCCCCGGCCCGCCTCCGGGGAAAGCGGGCACATGGATCAGTTGGCACTCATCGTTGGACTTCTGCTGGCTACGGTGGGCGCTGTCGGTCTCGGGGAGAAGCTGAGGCTGCCCTACCCGGTGCTGATGCTGATCCTGGCCGTTGCCCTGACGTTCATCCCCGGCTTCCCGGAGATCCAGATCCCGCCGGAGCTGATCCTGCCCATTTTCCTGCCCCCGCTGCTCTTCGCGACAGCGCAGCGCAGTTCGTGGGCTGTTTTCCGGGTCCGCTGGCGCACGTTGCTGATGCTTGCCGTCGCGCTCGTGGTGGTCTCGACGGCGGTGGTCGCCGGCGCGGCCTGGCTCATGATCCCGGGCATCGGCATACCGGCCGCGATCGCCCTGGGCGCCATGGTGGCCCCGCCCGATCCCGTGGCCGTGGACTCCATCGCCAGCCGGGTCCACATGCCGCGGCGGCTCATCAACGTGCTCCAGAGCGAGGGCCTGTTCAACGACGCCGCTGCCATCGTCATCTTCCAGGCGGCCGTGGCCGCCGCCGTCGCCGGTACCAAGATTGCCTCCGACGTCGTCCTCCAGTTTGTCCTGGGAGCTGCGATCGCGGTGGTTGTGGGGATCGGCATGGGCTGGCTCACGAGCCTGATCACCCGCCTGGTGACCTCCATGGTGGCCCGGAGCGCCGTCACCCTGGTGGTGCCGTTTGCCGCCTACATCCTGGCCGAGGAGGTGCACGCCTCCGGGGTGATCGCCGTCGTCGTCACCGCGCTGGAAATGCAGCGGCACTCCCGGCCCGGGGACGCCGCGGAGAGGGTCACCCGCACCGCGTTCTGGGACGTCGTGGAACTGCTGGTCACCGGCCTGGCGTTCGGGCTGGTGGGGCTGGAAGTACGGCAGGTCATCCACGACGAAGGCAGCGGCGTTTTCGGCATGGTCGGGACGGCCGCGGTGGTGTGCGTCCTGGTGTTCGCCGCACGCTTCGCATGGCTGGCCATGATGTCCGGCCTCTCCCGGGCGAGGAAGGATGTTCTGCGCCCTACTTCGGCCAAGGACGTTCTGATACTCACGTGGTGCGGCATGCGGGGCCTGGCCACCCTGGCGCTGGCCCTGGCTCTTCCGCTAACCGTTGCGGACGGCACGCCGTTCCCTGCCCGCAGCGAGCTGCTGGTGATCGCCTGCGCCGTGCTGCTGGCCACCCTGGTGCTGCCCGGGCTGACGCTGCCGTGGCTCATGCGGGTCCTGAAKGCGTCCGAGGACGGTTCCGAAGAACGCGACGCCGCCCGCGTATTGGCGAGCCGGGCGCAACAGGCAGCGATCGCGGCCCTGAAGGACAATGAGCTCATGAAGGAGCTGCCGGCGGATAAGGTGGCGCTCGTGAAGGAGAAAATGACCCGGCTGCACGCCGAGCTGCTGGACGGGAGCCTGCGGAATGAAAGCGCGGGGGAGCAGCGTAAGCGTGGCCGGGAACTGGCGATTGCGGTGCAGACGATCGCCCTCGATGCGGCCCGCCGGGAAGTCGTAGCGGCCCGGAACGAGCCGGGCATGGACCCGGAAGTCGCGGACCGGGTGCTGCGGCAGCTGGACCTGCGCACCATGATCATGCCGGACTAGGGCAACRGACCAGGGTCAGCCCCGCGCGGGGAGGGCCAGCTCCAAGGCATTCGCCTCAACGTAGTCCAGGGCGTGCCGGACCGCGCCCGCCGTGACGATCGCGTCGCCCAGGGGTGAGACCGTCACCCGCGGGGGAGTCGCGGTGAAGCGGGGAAGCAGCGCTGTGATGCCGGGCAGGAGCGCCCCGGCGGACTCGGCGACGGCGCCGCCGATCACCACCTGCTCGGGGTTGATCAGGCTCGCGATCGAGGCGATGACCCGGGCCATGCGCTCCGAAATCCGGTCCAGGATGGCCAGGGCCGCGGGGTCTCCCGCGGCCGCGTCCGCGAAGACGCGCGGCGCACTGGCAGGGCCGCCCGCGGAGGGGCCGCCGCCGGCCGCCGACCACTGCCGCACCAGGGCCGCGATGCCGTCGCTGGAGCCAACACCTTCCACCATGTCCAGATAGCCCATCTCGCCGGCGGCCCCGCCGCGGCCGTGGAGCAGGCGGCCGGATTCCATCACGCCGGCGCCCAGGCGTTCGCCGGCCAGGAGCACCACCAGATCATCCACGCCCACACCGGACCCGCGCCAGCGCTCACCGAGCGCAGCCAGGTTGGCGTCGTTCTCCAGGAGCACGGTCCAACCGTGCAGCTCCTTCAGCGCGGAGCGGAGCCCGACGTCGAACAGGCTCCAAAAACGCTGCGTCACCAGAACGTTGCCGTCGCGGTCCACCGGCGCTGCGATCCCGGCGCCGACGGCCAGGACCCTGCCCGGGTCCGCTCCCGCGGCTTCCAGCGCCTCGCGGCAGGCGAGATCGACGACGCCGATCCGCTCCTGCGCGGGGATGTCCGCCGCGCGGAAGCTTCCGCTGGAACGGCCGATCACCGTGCCGCGGAGGTCGGCCACGGCGGCGGTGGTGGTCGCGGCACCAATGTCCAGGCCCAGCACGAAGCCCGCTCCCCGGTTGAAGGCAAAGCGCCGGGCCGGCCGGCCCTTCCGCGGACTTGCCGGGTCTGCGGGCTGGTCCTGCTCCACGATCCAGCCCCGGCCGATCAGGTCCTCGCAGACGGCAATCACCGAGGCCCGGGTCAGCCCGGTCAGGGCCATCAACTCGGTTCCGGTGGCAACATCGGCGCCGCGGATGTGKCGCAGCACGGCCTGGGCGTTGACGCGGCGCAGCAGCTGCGGCGTGGCGGCGGCTGCGTGCGGCATCACTTCTTGACCTCTTCTGTCCCCGGACCCATAATTGTTCAGGCAATATATTTAGCTTGTATCTAAATTACCAGAAGCCCTCCCAGACCCGAAGGAMTCTCCTTTGACCAACACCGCCACGCTGGCAACCCTGTCCGGTTCCGACCTCGCCGCCGACCCCAACTGGTGGCGCCAGGCATCGGTGTACCAGATCTACCCGCGGAGCTTTTCGGACTCCAACGGTGACGGCCTGGGCGACATCAAGGGCATCACCGCCAAGGTCCCGTACCTGAAGGACCTCGGGATCGACGCCGTCTGGCTCTCCCCGTTCTACCCCTCGGCCCTCGCCGACGGAGGCTACGACGTCGACGACTACCGCGACGTGGACCCCAAGCTCGGCACCTTGGCGGACTTCGACGAGATGTCCGCCGCGCTGCACGCCGCCGGCATCAAGCTCATCGCCGACATCGTCCCCAACCACTCCTCGAACCGGCACGAGTGGTTCCAGGAGGCCCTGGCCTCCCCGCGCGGCTCCGCGGCCCGCGAGCGCTACATCTTCCGCGACGGTCTCGGCGAAAACGGCGAGCTCGCGCCGTCGGACTGGGAATCCGTCTTCGGCGGCCCCGCCTGGGAGCGCATCACCGAGCCCGACGGCACGCCCGGCCAGTGGTACATGCACATCTTCGCCAAGGAACAGCCGGACCTGAACTGGGCCAACCGGGAAATCCGCGACGACTTCCTCAAGACGCTCCGCTTCTGGTCCGACCGCGGCGTGGACGGCTTCCGCGTCGACGTCGCCCACGCGCTGACCAAGGACCTCACCGAGCCGCTGATCTCCAAGGTGGAGCTCAGCGCCGCCAACACCGGAACGGACGGCTTCCCGGACGGCTCGCACCCGTTCTGGGACCGCGATGAAGTCCACGAGATCTACGCCGAATGGCGCGAGGTGTTCAACGAATACAACCCGCCGCGCACCGCCGTCGCCGAGGCCTGGGTGCACGCCACCCGCCGCGCCCGTTACGCCAGCCCGGAGGGCCTGGGCCAGGCGTTCAACTTCGACCTCCTGCAGGCCGACTTCGACGCCGGCGAGTTCCGCGAAATCATCGCCCGGAACCTCGCCGAGGCCACCGAGTCTGGTGCCTCCTCCACCTGGGTTTTCTCCAACCACGACGTCGTCCGCCACGCCACCCGCTACGGGCTGCCCCAGGGCGGCGGCAAGCACGCCCAGGGCCAGGACGGCAAGGGCTGGCTGCTGGCCGGCGCCCCCGTCGAGGAGCTCGACGTCGAACTCGGCCTGCGCCGGGCCCGCGCCGCGACCTTGCTGATGCTGGCCCTGCCGGGTTCGGCCTACCTCTACCAGGGCGAGGAACTGGGCCTGCAGGAAGTCGCGGGGATCCCCGACGCCGAGCGCCAGGACCCCACCTTCTTCCGGAACAAGGGCGTGGAGATCGGCCGCGACGGCTGCCGCGTGCCCCTGCCCTGGGCCCCGGAGGGCACTTCGTTCGGCTTTGGCGCCGGCGGGGCACACCTCCCGCAGCCGGCCTGGTTCAGCCGCTACGCGGTGGCAGCCCAGGACGGCGTGGAAGGCTCCACGCTCGAGCTCTACCGCAAGGCCCTGAAGCTGCGCCGCGAACTCCAGACCTCGGAGGAACTGCAGTGGCAGGAATCCGGCAGCGCCGACGTCCTGCGCTTCAGCCGTCCCGGCGGCTGGCAGACGGTGACCAACTTCGGCGACGCGCCGGTTGACCTGCCGGCCGGCGAGGTGCTGGTCAGCAGCGGCCCGCTGGATGGCGGGCAGCTGCCGGCCAACACCACCGTCTGGCTGCGGTGAGTCCCGCACCGCAGGTTTCGCCCGGCACGCACGCAGGCGCCGGGAACCTCCCCCAGGAACTCGTCTACGGCTGCATGGGCCTGGGCGGCGACTGGTCGGCCGAGCCGTACTCGTCCGCACACGTGGACGAGGCGGCTGCGGCCATCGAGGCCGCCCTGAACGCGGGCATCACACTGTTCGACCACGCGGACATCTATACCAACGGCAAGGCCGAAGCCGTCTTCGGCGAGGTCCTGGCCCGCACCCCCGGGCTGCGGGAGAATATCCGGCTGCAGACCAAGTGCGGCATCCGGCTCAATGAGCAGGGCCTGGAGGCCTACTACGACCTCAGCCGGGACGGCATCCTGGCGCGGGTCAACGAAAGCCTGGCCCGGCTCCGGGCGGACTACGTCGACGTGCTCATGCTGCACCGCCCGGATCCCCTGATGGATCCGGCGGAGGTGGCCTCCGCCGTCGGGCAGCTCATGGCCGAAGGCAAGGTGCGGGCCGTGGGCGTGTCCAACATGTCGGGCCCGCAGATCGAGATGCTGCAGGACCGGCTCGAGGTTCCCGTGGTGGGCAACCAGCTCGAAATGAGCCTGCTGAAACGGGCGTGGCTGGAAAGCACGGTGCTGGTCAACCATGCCGAGGGCACGGACTACAGCTTCCCGCACGGGACCGTGGAGCACTGCGTCCGGAACGGCATCCGGCTGCAGGCGTACGGGTCGCTGGCCCGCGGCCTCTACACCGGGGCGCCGGCGGCCGCGCGGMCGCCGGCCGAGGAGGCTGCCACCTCCCTCGTGGCCGCCCTGGCCGCCGAGAAGGGGACCACGGGGGAAGCGATCGTGCTCGGCTGGCTCATGAGGCACCCTGCCGGGATTGCGCCCGTGATCGGCACCGCGAACCCGGACCGGATCCTCGCCTGCGCCGGCGCCCCCGAGGCCGCCGCGGCGATGACGCGCGCCGAGTGGTACGGGCTCTGGGTCGCGGCCCGGGGAAGCAACATCCCCTAGGCGGTCCGCCCCACCCAACTGGCCGGCCGTCTGGCCGTTTTGAGCCTGGAAACGGCTTCTGCTGTCGGCCAGCTGGGCAGGGATGTGATTTTGGTCGTAATGGTCGCCGCTGAAGGCCGGATCGCTTAGCGGCAAGTGCCCCCGGGCGACTAGCGTAGATGCATGACCTCTACCACCACCGCCGAATCACTTCGGCCCCAACGCAACATCCCGGCCGACATCGCCCGCTCCTGGCTGCTGGTTAACGCGATGAAGACCGACCTCTTCGACCAGTCCGCCGTCTCCCGGGCCGATGCGATCATCCTCGACATCGAAGACGCGGTGGACCCCTCGCAGAAGGACGCCGCCCGCGCCAACGTCGTGAACTGGCTGACCGCCGGCGGCAGCGCATGGGTCCGGATCAACGACGCCACCAGCCCGTTCTGGGCCGACGACCTCGCCGGCCTGCGCGGCACCCCCGGACTGCTGGGCATCATGCTGGCCAAAACCGAATCGGCCGACCAGGTCACGGAGAGCTTCCACCGGATGGACGGCAAGACCCCGGTGATCCCCCTGGTCGAGTCCGCCGTCGGCATCGAGGAAGCCAACAACATCGCCAAGGCCCAGGGCGCCTTCCGCCTGGCCTTCGGCTCGGGCGACTTCCGCCGCGACACCGGCATGGCGGCCACCGCGGAAGCCATGGCCTACCCCCGCGCCAAGCTCGTTGTGGCCAGCCGCGTGGGCAACCTGCCCGGCCCCATCGACGGCCCCACCRTCGGGACGAACCACCCGATTCTGCGCGAACAGACCGGCATCACGGTGATGATGGGGATGACCGGGAAGCTCTGCCTCGCGATCGACCAGACCCCGGTCATCAACGAGGTCATCAGCCCCACCCCGTCCGACGTCGCCTGGGCCACGGACTTCATGGCCGACTTCGAGGCCAGCGGCCGCGTCATCCGGGACGGTTCCGACCTGCCGCGCCTGGGCCGGGCCGAGAAGATCATGAAGCTCGCCGTGGCCTTTGGCGTGCAGCCGGCCCTGTAGCCACATCACCACCGCAGGAGACCCCGTGACCGATACCCGCTATCTGGTGCACGGGGTCTTTTGGGATGGTCCGGCGCCGGGGCCCGCCGCAGCGTCCGGCGGCAGGCCACCGGCGATGCGCCTGCAGGGCCCTGGCGGCGCCTTCACCGCACTGACGCTCGACCCCGGCACCCGCCTCGGTTTCCGGCTCGCCGCCCCGGGCAAGCACTGCCTCGGGCACCACCAGGTGCACGGACCCGCGGACCGGGACCACGTCCTGTGCCCGGACCGGGCTCCCGCCGCAAGGGGCAGCCAGTGCGAGCGGTGCTTCGTGCTGGACGACTCCCGGCTGATCCATGACTTCCACCGCGGCGGCCGGGTCCCGCCGGGCCTGCGCGCGTACCTGATGCAGCCGCACTGGCTCTACGTCGCCACCTTCGCCAACGGGGCCAGCAAGGTCGGCACCGCGTCCCACCCGCGCAAATGGAACCGGCTCGCCGAGCAGGGCGCCGTCGTCGCCCGGTACGTCGCCCGTGCCGAGGACGGCCGCGTGGTCCGCCTCCTCGAGGACATGATCACGCGCGAGGCCGGGCTGCCGCAGCAGGTCCGCGCTGCCGCCAAGGCCGCTGCGCTGCTCGCCCCGGCAGCCGCCGTCGACCTCGACGCCCTGAACGGACGGCTGGCAGGGGAGGCCCGGACCCTGCTCGCCGGTGCCGGCGGGGAGGGCTTCGCGGTGGTGGATGAACGGTGGGCCCGGCCGGAGCTCTCCGCGAAGGCCTGCGCCCCGGCTGCCCGGCACGCCTATCCGCACGACCTCGCGGCCGGAGCGCACGGGTTCCGGATCGACGCGCTGAGCGGCAGCATTGCCCTCGCGGCGCTGGATGGCAGCGGACTGGAATTCGTGGTGAACCTGGGCCAGCTCAAGGCCCGGGTGATCGAACTCGGTGACCACGGCTCGGATGTCCCGGCCGTGCAGGAAGCCTTGTTCTGACGCTGGATTTGCCCCGCGACGCGCAAATTACCGGACGCGCCCGTATTCCCGCGCCGGCAGGCAATGTGAGTGTCGCCAGGAATTTTTGCGGCTCGCGGCGTCGTCCGGCCGCCCCGGTAGACTGGCACGGTGCTGAATGAATTCTGGGCCACCGCGTCAACCACCTACAAGGTGCTCGTCTTTAGCGCCATGGGCCTGATCGCCCTCGGCATCATCCTCAGCGTGGTGGGCAACAGCACCGGCAACCAGCCCCTTGCCCTCGCCTCACTGGCAGTGATCGGGCTCGGCCTGATCCTGCACATTGCCGGGCTTGTGGTCCGCGGCCAGGCGATCCGGAAAAACCTCAAGCGCTAGCGGCCGCGTTCCGCACCACATGGCTCCGGGCATGCTCCACCGCGTCCGGGAGGGATGTGAACAGGTGCTTGTGATGCCGCAGTGAGCGGATGACCCCCACATTGGTCACGAGCTCCAGATGCTGCGGCTGGACCCCCTTCAGCAGGACCGTGACCCCGCGCAGCTCCAGCGCGGAGACCACCTCAACGAGCATGTGGGCGCCCGTGGCGTCCAGCATCCGCAGCTGGGAGAGCCGGATGACGGCCACCTGGATGTCCCGGACCTGGCTGATCTCCTGCAGGACCCGCTCCGCTGCACCGAAAAACATGGCCCCGTCCAGCCGGAAGATGGCGATGTGCTCGTCGCCCGGAACCGGCGGCCCCGGGATGTCTTCGCGCCGGACCCCGCTCAGCGAAGCGAATGTCCGCAGCGTGAACACGGCGGCCGCGGCGAGTCCGATCTGGATGGCCACAATGAGGTCGAAGGCGACGGTAATGAGGGCGGTGACCACGAAGACCGCGGCGTCGGCCCGGGTGGAGCGCAAAATCGCCGTGACGGTGTGCCGCGAGACCATGCGGACGGCCGTGACCATGAGGATGCCGGCCAGCGCCGCCAGCGGGATCCTGCCGACGAGCCCCGCCGCCAGGTAGATGATGGCCAGCAGCACCAGGGCGTGCACCACCGCGGAGAGCCGGGTCTTGGCCCCGGAACGGACGTTCACGGCGGTCCGCGCGATCGCGCCCGTCGCGGGYATGCCGCCGAAGAATCCGGCAGCGATCGAGGCCAGCCCCTGGCCGGTGAGCTCCCGGTCCGGGCTGTACGCGCCGGACGGACGGCCGTCGGGGCCGACCATGCCGGCGGCCACCCGGGCCGAGAGCAGGGATTCGATGGCGGCGAGCGTCGCGATGGACACGGCCGGCATCAGCAGGCCTCCCAGCGCGGCCGGATCGACAGAGGGCATCGAGGGCGCCGGCAGGGAGTGCGGAAGCGCGCCGATCCGCGGTATGTCCAGCGCCAGCATCTCCGACGCCGCGGTGGTGAGCAGCACCGCGATCAGGCTCGCGGGCAGGGCCTTGCTCAGCCTGGGCAGCAGGTACATCACGGCCGCGACGCATGCCACCACCGCGAGCGTTTCCAGCACGGTCGGCATGGTGGCCTGCGACGCGCTCTCGACGGCGGCCAGGAGGGTGTTGTGGCCCGGCGTTCCCTCGGTGCCCGTGGCCAAGGGAACCTGCTGGAGGAAAATGATGGCGGCGATGCCGAGTGTGAAACCCTCCACGACCGGCCACGGGATGAACGCGACGGCCCGGCCCAGCCCGCTGGCGCCCAGGACCACGACCAGCAGCCCGGCCAATACAGAGACCAGGGCAATGCTGCCGACGCCGTGGACGGCGACCACCGGGGCCAGGACCACCACCATGGCGCCGGTCGGGCCGGAGACCTGGACGTTGGATCCGCCCATGACGGCGGCGACAAGTCCTGCCACCACTGCGGTGATGAGTCCGGCCTCCGCCCCGACCCCGGAACTGACCCCGAAGGCCAGGGCCAGGGGGAGCGCCACAATGCCCACCGTGATGCCGGCGAACAGGTCCGTCTTCCAGGCGGACCTCAAGAGCTCGTAGTCGCGGCGGGACGGCACAAACCGGGCGAAGCGTCCCCGTGCCGTGGCAGATGTCGTCGCCGGGTCTGCTGCCTGGGCCGCGCTCACGTTGCCGTGGCGTCGAGGCGGCCGGTACTGTCGCCGTCGCCCGCGCGGTCGAGGTGGCCTGCCGGCAGCTCCTGCGCTATCCGGAGCTGTTCGCTGGAACCGGCCAGGGTGTCCAGCAGGAAGACCCGGGCAATCGCGAGCAGCTCCTTGATCTTGGGATGAGTCAGCCGGTAGGTCACGACATTCGCCGTCCGGACCGACGTCACCACACCGTGCCGGCGCAGCGTGCCCAGATGCTGGGACAGGTGCGAGGGCTCCAGCCCCGTCTCGGCGAGTAGGTAACTGACCGGCGCCGTATTGTCCGGCGCGGCCGCCAGAAGCTCGAGGATCCGGATTCGGGCCGGGTGCGCCAGGGCTTTGAACAGGTTGGCCTTGATTTCATACAGGGGGGTCTGCGCGGCGGAGATCATGGCGGGGAAACACTTTCTCGCATCCGTTCGCGGCGCGGTGCGGCGGCGCCCTCGGCGATTCGGATTGATGGATTGATGTTTTCATCATATCGCGCCGGTCAAGACCCGCCGGAGCGCCGGTCAAGACCCGCCGGAGCGCCCGTCTGTGCCCGTCCGGTTCCCGGCGCGCACCCTGTCACGAAGCCGGACGGCTCCGGGCGTGGCGATAGGCTGGAACCATGACTATCAATCCGGACCTGCAGGGGCGCAGCTACCCTGCCGCAGAGGTGTATGACGTCGGCCGCGAGAAGATCCGCGAGTTCGCGCGCGCGGTCAAGGCCACCCACCCTGCCCACTTCGATGTTGCCGCCGCCGAGGCGCTGGGTCACAGGGACCTCGTGGCGCCGCCGACCTTCGCCATTATCGTCGCGCAGCGCGCCGACGCGCAGCTGATCGAGGATCCGGAATCCGGGATCGACTTCTCCCGCGTGGTCCACGCCGACCAGCGGTTCACGCACCACCGCCCGATCGTCGCGGGGGACCGGTTGGTCGCCGAACTGCACGTCGACGGCGTCCGCGCCATGGGCGGCGGAGCCATGATCACCACCCGCTCGGAAATCTTCGCCCTGGCCCCCGGCGATGCCACCGGTGTCGCCGGCGATGCCACCGGTGTCCGGGAGCCGGTCGCTACCACCACCTCGTCCATCCTGGTCCGCGGAGAGGGACAGTAGCCATGAGCATCGACATCGCAGCACTCACGGTCGGCCAGGACATTGGCAGCCGCAGCATTACCGTCACCCGCACCGACCTCGTCAAGTACGCCGGCGCATCCGGTGACTTCAACCCGATCCACTGGAACGAGGCCTTCGCCACCGGCGTCGGCCTGCCG
>NZ_JBFTZL010000104.1:0-13201 GCF_056406825.1 Arthrobacter sp. P1_A5
GGCATGGCCGAGGACGAGCTCTACGTCGCGGCCAAGGAGCTGCAGGCCCCGTACGAACTGGTCAAGGAAGTTGCCGCGACCGGCAAGCTCCCGGTGGTGCTGTTCACCGCCGGCGGCATCGCCACCCCGGCCGACGCCGCGATGATGATGCAGCTCGGCGCCGACGGCGTGTTTGTCGGCTCCGGCATCTTCAAGTCCGGCAACCCGGCCCAGCGGGCCGCCGCCGTCGTGAAGGCCACCACGTTCTACGACGACCCGGACGAGATCGCCAAGGCCTCCCGCGGCCTGGGCGAGGCCATGGTCGGCATCAACGTCGACGAAATCCCGCAGCCGCACCGCCTCGCCGAGCGCGGCTGGTAGCTCAGCAGAACATCGGCGACAGGCGCGCCTAACCCGCTTGGCTTAAGAGAGACTGCAGAGGCTCCATAGACGAGGCGCCTTGGCGCCTCGTTTGTGGAGAAGCAGTCGAACGCCGCCCTTCGCCTTGCGCTTCTGATTGAACGACGACGGCGCCAATTATCCCCGCCAGCCCCAACGGGACGGCCGCCAGCGCCCCGAGGTGCGGCAGCAGGCTGCCGCCGCCAGGTTCAGCCCGCCCACCTCCACAGCCGGGGCCGCCGCCTGTTTTAAGACATAAGAAAACCCCTCCGTTCCGGCCAAATTCGCCGGAACGGAGGGGTTCGTGGGGCCCCCTGTCGGATTCGAACCGACGACCCCCGCTTTACAAGAGCGGTGCTCTGGCCAACTGAGCTAAGGAGGCATTCCTGCTTCCTGACACAACTCCGGGCCACAAAATGGCGCGGATGTCAGGACGCTAGACAAGATTAGCCCACCGACGCCCGGTGAGAAAAACCCAGAGAAAAACGCGCATCGCCCCTCCCGCCCAGCGAAGGCCTAAAGCGAACCCAAAGCAATGGCCCGGCCCCGGGACGATCCGGGGCCGGGCCATCAACTTGTGGCCTTTAACTGCGCGCCTTCAACGGCATGTGCCGTTGCGCGGTTACTTCTTGGCGTCGATCGCGGCCTGCAGGTACTGGTCGAACGGGGTCTGGGCGCTGTCGCCGACGCCCCACTGCTTGCCTTCAACGAAGACGGTGGGCGTGCCGGTGATGCCGATTACCGTGGCCTCCTGGGTGGTGTGCTTCACCCACGGACGGTAGGTCTTGCCATCCACGCACGTCTCGATGCTCTTGGCCCCGGCGTCGGTGGCCAGCGTCTTCAGCTCGTTGTCGGAGAGTCCGGCGCTGCCTTCGGCCGGCTGCTTGGCGAACAGCAGGTCGACGAAGTCCGAGTACTTCTCCGGGGATTCGTTGACCACGCAGGCTGCGGCGTTGGCCGCGCGCGAGGAGTAGTTCGTGGTGGACCGGCTGTCCAGGAATCCGAGCGGGCGGTACTCCACGGTGATTTTGCCCTCGTTGCGCAGCTTGGTGAGCGTCTCGTTGTACTGCGCCTCGAAGTTCTTGCAGACGGGGCAGATGAAGTCGATGTAAAGGACCACCTTGACCGGCTTGCCGGCCTCAGCCTCGGCGCCCGGGGCCGTGACCGGAGACGGCGGCGTGGCCGGAGCGGACGGGAGGTCGGACAGCTTCACGGTTGCGGGATCGGTCTTCGCCACGTCGGTGTTCGCCAGCAGGGTGACCCCGCCGTGGATGTTGCCGTTGGCCGGCGTAGGTCCCTCGTCGGCAACCGGGGCGTTGTTCTTGATGTTGGAGGTGACAACCAGCGCGACGATCACGATGATGGCGACGACGGCGGCAACGATGCCCCAGCCGATCAGCAGCTTGTTGCGCTTCTCCTTCTTCAGCTGCGCCTCGCGGATCTCGCGGGCTTTCTCGCGCGCCGCGGCAGTGCGCTCTGCCTTAGACAGTCGGGGTTCGTTTGCGGGGCTCATTGGTTCCTCGGGTCGTTCGGCCAGGGACGGTCCACTCAGTGGCAACGTCATCATTTTAGGGGAGAAACCCGAGAACTTGCGCTTTCAAGTTTCCCTTCCGCCTGCCCAACGGACGAATAGCCCGGAAGATTCCGGGCGGCTAGGGTTGATGGAGAGCCACGAGCGGACCCCAGGGGGCACCAATGCAAGCAACGGACAGCGCCGGCCACGGCACACAGAGCACCACTGAAGCGGCGCGGACGGCCACCGACGGCGCCACCACCGGCGCCGCGGCAGGGGACCAGTTCGACTTCATGGTGGTGTCCAACCGGCTGCCCGTCGACCGCTGTTCGGCCGACGAGACCGGCTGCGAGGACGGCTGGCGCCGCTCCCCCGGCGGACTCGTGACAGCCCTGGCCCCGATGATGACCAAGACCGACGGCGCGTGGGTGGGCTGGCACGGAGCCCCCGATGAGACGGTCAAGCCTTTCAGCCATGGCGGCATCGACCTGATCCCCGTCCAGCTGAGCACCGAGGACATCGAGCTTTTCTACGAGGGCTTTTCGAACGCCACGTTGTGGCCGCTTTACCACGACGTGATCGCCCCTCCGGAGTTCCACCGCACCTGGTGGGATTCGTACCGGAAGGTCAACCGGAGGTTCGCCGACGCCGTCATCCGCCATGCGGCCGAGGGTGCCACCGTCTGGGTGCAGGACTACCAGCTCCAACTGGTTCCCAAGCTGCTCCGGGAGACCCGGCCGGATCTGAAGATCGGGTTCTTCAACCACATCCCCTTCCCGCCGCCGGAGATCTTTGCCCAGCTCCCGTGGCGCCGGGCGATCATCGACGGCCTCCTGGGGGCGGACCTGGTGGGCTTCCAGCGCAGCAGCGATGCCGGAAACTTCATGCGCTCCGCACGGCGCTTCCTTGGCGCGAGCGTCAAGCAGCAGCAAGTCCATGTCAGGGGCACCGACGGCGAAACCACCCACATCGCGAGGGCCCAGGCGTTCCCCATCTCTATTGATGTCAAGCAGATCACCGAGCTGGCGAAGAAGCCGGAGGTAATCGAGCGGGCGCAGCAGATCCGCCGGGACCTCGGCAACCCCAAGACCATCCTGCTCGGCGTCGACAGGCTCGACTACACCAAGGGCATCCGGCACCGGCTCAAGGCGTACGAGGAACTGCTGCAGGACGCCAAGGTCACCGTCGAGGACGCGACCCTGATCCAGGTGGCCAGCCCCAGCCGTGAGCGTGTGGAGCAGTACCGCCTGCTCCGTGAGGAGGTCGAGGGCACAGTGGGCCACATCAACGGCACCTTCGACACCATGGAGAGCACGGCCGTCCGCTACCTGCACCACAGCTACCCCATCGAAGAGATGGTGTCCCTGTACCTGGCCGCGGACGTCATGCTGGTCACCGCCCTGCGCGACGGCATGAACCTCGTCGCCAAGGAATACGTCACGGCCCGGACAAACAACGACGGAGCGCTGGTACTGAGTGAGTTCGCCGGTGCCGCGGACCAGCTCAAGCAAGCCCTGCTGATGAACCCGCACGACATTGACGGCCTCAAGGACACGATCATGAGGGCCGTCAACATGCAGCCGGCCGAGGCATCACGCCGCATGCGGGCCATGCGCAAGCAGATTCTGGACCACGACGTCGACCTCTGGTCCTCCGACTTCCTGAAAGCCCTCGCCGAAAAGGTTGTACGCGATGACTCCTGACGCCGCCGGAACCCACGATTCAGAGACCAACACTCCAAACACGGCCCCGCTCTCGCTCTCCCCTGAGCTGCTGGCAGCCGTGCGCCGCGTCGCCGGCACCGGGCACCTGCTCGTGGCGATGGACTTCGACGGCACCATGGCACCGCTCGTGGACCATGCCGGCGACGCCCGCGCGCTCCCGCGCTCCGCAGCCGCCTTCGCGGCGCTGACGGAACTGCCCCGGACGACGACGGCGCTCATCTCCGGCCGGGCGCTGGACAGCCTGCGGGCCGTCGCCTCCCCGCCGGAGGAGACGCTGCTGATCGGCAGCCACGGCGCAGAGGTCTGGATGGGGCCCGGCTCCTCGGAACTCATGCTCGACGACGCCCAACGCGAACTCCTGGCCGAGGTCCGCCGGGAGCTTGAGGGAATCGTGGAACAGGCCCCGGGGACCCTTTTGGAAGACAAGCCGGCCGGCGTCGTCCTGCACACGCGGCTCGCGGCGGACGACGTCGCCGAGGACGCCGTCGCCGCGGCGCGGGCGGTCCTGCAGGACCGCAGCGGCGTCTTCCTCAAGTCGGGCAACCGCGTCCTGGAGACCTCCGTCGTGAACGCCTCCAAGGGCGAGGGCATTGCCTTCCTGCGGCAGGCTGCCGGAGCCACGGCCGTGGCCTTCGCCGGAGACGACACCACCGACGAGGACGCCCTGGCCAGCCTCGTCCCGGGCGATCTCGGGGTAAAGGTGGGGCTCGATTTCACCCAGGCTGAGTTCCGGGTGGAGGCGCCGGTGCACGTCTGCGAACTGCTGGAGGCCCTGCTGCGTGAGCGGAAGAAGGCCCTCAACTCCCGGAGCTAACGCGGGCTTACTGAGCGGTCAACCGGGCGTCGGTCACGACTCAGGCTCGTAGCCGATCAACCAGTGCAGTCCGTGACGGTCGAGGACCTGGCCATCTGTCGCGCCCCAGGGCTTCGGGGCAAGGGGATCGATCACCCGGCCGCCAACGGCGAGCTTGTCGAACCACTCGTGGAGAACTGACGGTTCGGCGGTCCCCAGCAGCGAGAGCATGAGGCCTTCGGACCGGACGCTTTTCTCGCCCGCAGCCGCATCCGACCCCGCCAAAGCGACTACGCCGTTCAGCTGTCCGTGGGCAATGGCATCCGGCGGGCCATCGCTGCGGTTGAACTCCTCGTACGTGAACAGCGCAAGCTCTCCGCCGAAAACGTCGGCGTAGAAGCCAAGTGCTTCACGCGCCGTGCCGGGGAAACTGACATAGATCTGCAGTGCCGTCATGCGCACAGCATACCTACCCTTTTCTGGCGCCACGTGACGGACCCCACGTGTGACATCCGTAACTTTTTAGCCCATTTGGCATATATCTGACATACTCTGTTTGTGATGTGGCGCACAACTACCGTGCGGCGTCACTGGGTACTCCTCGGCTTCGGCCGAGGAGTATGCGTATGAAATCCCACAATTGAATTAACAACTGCATAAAACGACCATTCACTACGGATCGTCCGGCACGTACCTGCCGGTGAAGGGATTGATAACTGTGGCTACAGTTACTTTTGATAACGCAACACGTCTGTACCCGGGCACCGAGAAGCCCGCTGTTGACAAGCTCAACATTGATATCGCCGATGGCGAATTCCTGGTCCTCGTTGGACCCTCCGGCTGCGGAAAGTCGACCTCCCTGCGCATGCTTGCAGGTCTCGAGGACGTCAACTCCGGCCGCATCCTCATCGGCGACCGCGACGTCACTGACGTCCCGCCGAAGGATCGCGACATCGCCATGGTGTTCCAGAACTACGCCCTGTACCCGCACATGACCGTGGCGGACAACATGGGCTTCGCACTGAAGATCGCCGGCGTCAGCAAGGAAGAGCGCGCCGAACGCGTCCGTGAGGCCGCCAAGCTGCTTGACCTCGAACCGTACCTGGACYGGAAGCCGAAGGCCCTCTCCGGCGGCCAGCGTCAGCGCGTTGCCATGGGCCGGGCCATTGTGCGTAACCCGCAGGTCTTCCTCATGGATGAGCCGCTGTCCAACCTGGATGCCAAGCTGCGCGTGCAGACCCGCACCCAGATCGCGTCCCTGACCCGCCGCCTCGGCGTCACCACCGTCTACGTGACCCACGACCAGGTCGAGGCCATGACCATGGGTGACCGCGTCGCCGTGCTGAAGGACGGCCTGCTGATGCAGGTCGACACCCCGCGCAACCTGTACGACAAGCCCAAGAACGTCTTCGTGGCCGGCTTCATCGGCTCCCCCGCCATGAACCTGCTCGAACTCCCCGTCGTCGACGGCGGCGTGCAGTTCGGCGGAACCGTTTACCCGGTGCCGCGCGACGTCCTCGAGGAAGCCCACGGCCAGACCGTGACCCTCGGTTCCCGCCCGGAAGACCTTGAGACTGTCGCCCAGGGTGAAGGTCTCCAGGTCGAGGTCGACGTCGTCGAAGAACTCGGCGCCGACGCTTACGTCTACGGCCACACCACGCTCGACGGCCAGAGCCACGACATCGTGGCCCGCGTCGACGGCCGCCGCCCCCCAATGAAGGGTGAGTCCATCTGGGTCCGCCCCCAGTCGGGCCACGTACACCTGTTCGACACCAAGACCGGCCTGCGCCTCGGCGACTAGTCCCCACCCACCGGCTCCCTAACCTCGCTCCGCGTCGGTCAGGGAACCCTGCCGGCGTCCCGCTGACGGCGGTCCTCCCCGTGGAGGGCCGCCGTCGGGCGTTAACAGCCCTGCTTTAGGCGCGGCCCGCCAAATACGGAAGAATTGATTCATGACCGAGGAAAACAGCGCCCAGTGGCACGACGAGCCCACCGACTACGGTCAGATCGGGAAACTGCCCCGGTTCGAGGCCGCCAGCGCCAATGACGACAAGGCCGCGATGGCCTCCAGCTCGCTGAGCATCACGGCCGCCGCCACCGAGCCCGAGCTGCTGGACCTGCCTTGGCACATTGCCCTCGAGGACTGGCCGGCCGAATATCTGGCAGCCCTCCCCCGCGGTATCTCCCGGCACATCGTGCGCTTCGCCCACCTCGGCGGCTCCGTGATCGCCATCAAGGAAACCTCGGAGCACGTGGCCCGCCACGAGTACCACATGCTGCGCAAGCTCGCCCGGCTGGACGTTCCCGGCGTGGAGCCGGTGGCCGTCATCACCGGACGCACCACCCCGGAGGGCCGGCCGCTGAACCCCGTGCTGGTCACCCGGCACCTGAAGTTCTCCATGCCCTACCGTGCGCTCTTCTCCCAGATGCTGCGTAAGGACACCCTGACCCGCCTCATCGACGCCCAGGCCCTGTTGCTGGTCCGACTGCACCTGATCGGCTTCTACTGGGGCGACGTGTCGCTCTCCAACACCTTGTTCCGCCGCGACGCCGGCGCGTTCGCCGCCTACCTGGTCGATGCCGAGACCGGCGAACTGTACCCGGATTTGTCCACCGGCCAGCGCGAGTACGACCTCGAAATCGCCCGCGTCAACATCGCCGGGGAACTCATGGACCTCCTCGACGGCGGCCTGATCGAGGAGAAGGTAGACCCCGTGGCCACCAGCGAACTGATCATGGACAGCTACCGGCGGTTGTGGACCGAGCTGACGGCAAAGGAATCGTTTGAGATCGGGGAACGCTGGCGCGTGGCCGCCCGGATCCGGCGGCTCAACGAGCTGGGGTTCGACGTCGAGGAATACGCGATCAAGACCACACAGAACGGCTCCACCATCCAGCTCCAGCCGAAGGTCGTCGACGCCGGGCATCACCAGCGCCGACTGCTGCGCCTGACCGGTCTGGACGCCCAGGAAAACCAGGCCCGCCGGCTCCTGAACGACATGGACTCTTTCCGGGCGGACAACAACCCGGGCATGGACGAGGAATACAGCGCGCACTTGTGGGTCAGCCAGATCTTCGAACCGATCGTCCGGGCCATCCCCCGCGACCTCTCCGGCAAGCTCGAGCCGGCCGAGGCGGTGCACGAGGTCCTGGAGCACCGCTGGTACATGTCCGAGAAGGAGAACCGGCACATCCCCCTGGCGGAGGCCGTCCAGTCCTACATCGACAACGAACTCCGCCACCGCCGGGACGAGGCCGCGATCATGCTCAACCCGGACACTGGATTGCTCAAGATCCTTGAGGTGGAGACCGAGGAATCACGCTACGGCGCCGACGACTCAGTGGACGAATACCCCGACTCCGACGACTAAGCCGCGCGCCGGGCATGTTGTGGCACGCCCGCGCTAAATCTCCTTGAGCTAAATCGCCTTGCCGGGGTTCAGGATCCCGGCCGGATCGAAGAGTTCCTTGATCCGGCGCTGCAGCTCACGCACGGGTTCCTTCTGCTCCAGGCCGAGCCAGCGCAGCTTGTACTGCCCGATCCCGTGTTCGCCGGTGATCGTGCCGCCCATGGCCAGGGCCACGGCAATCGACCGGTCCAGGGCGGCGCCCAGGCGGGCCATGGCATCGGGGTCCACGGTATTGTCCACCCGGTCGACCCAGAAGGTGGGGTGCAGGTTGCCGTCACCGGCGTGTGCCACGACTTTGAGCTGCACCCGGTGCTCCGCCGCCATGGACTCGAGCTCGGCGACATAATCCACCAGCCGCGAACGCGGCACGGCCACGTCCTCGCCCACCCGGTATTCGTCGTCCACCTCGGTCCCTCGGCTGTTGCGGCGCAGTTCGACAAGCTCCTCTGCCTCCGCGTTGGCCTCCATGGTCACCACCGCTCCTCCCGCCACCAGGACCGGGCGGATGGCCGCGGCCTCCGCCGCCGCGCCGAAGCCGTCGGTCTGGATCAGCAGCAGGGATGCCCCGCGCGCGGCCAGGTCCGAGCCGTGGAGGTCATCGAGTTGGGCGAGCGAGCCGCCGTCGAGCAGTTCCATGATGGCCGGCTGCACGCGGGCCCTGCCCACGGCGAGGACCCCGGCCGCGGCGCTGCGGAAGTCCGGGTAGAAGGCGGCGATGGTGTGTACGTCGCGCGGCAGGTACTTCAGCCGCACGGTGACACCGACCACGATCCCCAGGGTCCCCTCCGAGCCGACGAACAGCCCGGTGAGGTCATAGCCGGCSACGCCCTTGAAGGTCTGGTGGCCGGTATGGATGAGGGAGCCGTCCGCGAGGACGACGTCGAGCGCCAGGACAGAGTCGCGGGTCACCCCGTACTTCGCGCAGCGCAGCCCGCCGGCGTTGGTGGCCACGTTGCCGCCGATGGTGGACATCTTGAAGCTCGCAGGATCCGGTGCATACATGAGCCCGTGCACGGCGGCGGCCGCATTCAGGTCGGCGTTAATGACGCCGGGTTCCACGACGGCGGTCTCGTCATCCGGGTTGAGGTCCAGGATGCGGTTCATCCCCTCGAGCGTGAGCACCACGCAGCCTGCGCTCGCGTGGGCGCCCCCGGAGACCCCGGTACCGGCCCCGCGCGCCACAAGCGCGACGCCAAGGGCTGCGCAGGCACGCACAGTTGCCTGCACGTCGGCCACCGATTCGGCGCGGACCACCGCCTGCGGGAGCTGATAATCCAGGACGGGAGCCTGGTCCACGGCATACGCGGCCAGGGTGGTCGCGTCCACGGCAATTTTCTCCGCGCCCAGGGCGGTGGTCAGCTCGTCGATGATGCTACGCATGCGGTCTCCAGTTCGGTCGAATCCGGTTCCCAGTCTATGACTGCGCATTGTCGGTGATGCGGCTCACAGTTGCAAGCGCTTCCAGCTATGCGCGGGATAGTCCAGTTGGTGGTCGAAATTGCCGCCAAAATGTGACTGGAAGCGTTTTCATAATCCGGCGTGGGAGCCCTAGTATTGCCGTCATGTCCGTTGATTCAGTTCTCCTCGCCCCCGCCGCGCTGGCCGGACCTCTGACGGGTCCGCTGACCCCCGTGCACGCCGCAGACAACATTCCGGGATGGTGGCGCTCCGCTGTCATCTATCAGGTCTATCCGCGCTCGTTCCGGGACCTGAACGGCGACGGCATCGGCGATCTCGCCGGAATCACGGCCGAACTGCCCCGCCTTGCGGAACTGGACATCGACGCCGTCTGGCTTTCGCCCTTCTACCGGTCCCCGCAGCGCGACGCCGGCTACGACGTCAGTGACTACTGCGACGTCGACCCCCTGTTCGGCACCCTGGACGATTTCGCCGCCATGATGGCCGAGGCCACCCGGCTGGGAATGCGGATGATCGTTGACCTGGTGCCCAACCACTGCTCGGACCAGCACCACGCTTTCCAGGCTGCCCTGGCCGCGCCTGCCGGCAGCCCGGAGCGGGACATGTTCATCTTCCGAGACGGCCGCGGAGCATTCGGCGAGGAGCCGCCGAACAACTGGCAGTCCCACTTTGGCGGTTCAGCCTGGACCCGGATCACCGAACCGGACGGCGCCCCCGGGCAGTGGTACCTGCACCTCTTCGACTCCTCCCAGCCGGACTTCAACTGGGACAACCGCGCCGTCCACGAAGAATTCGAACGGGTCCTGCGCTTCTGGCTGGAGCGCGGGGTCTCCGGTTTCCGGGTGGACGTGGCGCACGCCCTCGTGAAGGCCCCGGGCCTGCCCGAGTGGGGCGGACGGGCGGACGGCAGCAGCTCCCACGGCTTCCCCGGAAGCGACGCTCCGATGTTTGGCCAGCCCGCGCTCCACGACATCTACCGGCGGTGGCGTCAGATTCTCGCCGAGTACGGCCCCGACCGGATCCTCTGCGCCGAGGCAAACGTGGACCCGCTCCCCCGGCTCGCCGATTGGGTGCGCCCGGACGAAATGCACCAGGCCTTCAACTTCCCCTACCTGCACGCGGGCCTGGACGTGCACCGGATGCGCCACATCGTCACGGAGTCACTGACGGCACTGGACGCCGTCGCCGCGCCCAGCACGTGGGTGCTCTCCAACCACGACGTCGTCCGCCACGCCACCCGCTTCGGGTACGACGGCCACGCTCCGCGCGACGGTGACGGAATCGGCACCTGGGATCCGCAGCCGAACGAGGAGCTCGGACGGTCCCGGGCGGCCGCGGCGTCCCTGTTCATGCTGGGGCTGCCCGGCGGGGCCTACCTCTACCAGGGTGAAGAGCTTGGCCTGCCGGACGGGATCGACATCCCGGACACCCGCCGCCAGGACCCCACGTTCGCCCGCACCGGCGGCGCACGGCTGGGCCGCGACGGCTGCCGAGTCCCGCTGCCCTGGCGGGCCGGGGAACGCAACGCCGGATTCGGCCACGGGCAGGACCCCTGGCTGCCGCAGCCGGAAAGTTTCTCACGGCTGGCCCGGGATGTGCAGTCCGCTTCGCCGTCGTCGCATCTGAGCCTCTACAAGCGCATGCTGGAGCTGCGCCGCCGGCTCGACCTTGGCCGCGGCTCGCTGTCCTGGTACGAGGACCTCTGCACCGATACGAGCCTTGCTTTCCTCAACGGCTCCACGCTGGTCCTGCTGAATGTCGGGTCCGAGCCCCTGGAGCTGCCCGCCGGACGGGTGCTGCTGCGCAGTTCAACGCCCACGGGTGCCGGCTACGACGCCGGGGACATGGCCGGCGCGGGCGATCCGTTAGGCTCAGGTGAAGCTGTTTGGCTGGAAATCTATCTCGAGGACACGGAGGGCTAGGCATGCCCGGCATCAAGGACGTCGCGGAACGGGCCGGCCTCTCCATCGCCACCGTTTCACGCGCCTTGAGCGGCAAGGGCAATGTCTCACCGCGTAGCCGGGAGCGGGCCCGCACCGCCGCCGCAGAGCTCGGTTTCGTCGCGTCGTACCAGGCCTCCGGACTGGCCTCCGGACGGACCCACAATGTGGGCCTCGTTGTCCCTTCCGTCCACCGGTGGTTCTTTTCCTCGGTGGTCGAAGGTGTCTCGGCGACCCTCCTGGATGCCGGCTACGACCTCACGCTGTACAACGTCAGCCAGGGCCGGGAGCGCCGCCACAGTGTGCTGAACGACTTCCTCCTGCGCAAACGCGTGGATGCCGTGATCGCCGTGTCGCTGGAGCTCTCCGAGACCGAGATCGACCAGCTGCTGGCCATCCATCGCCCCATCGTGGGGATCGGCGGCCCGTTACCCGGGGCTTCGACCATCCGCATCAATGACGCCGGTATTGCGGAGGCCGCGGCCCGGCACCTCATCCAGCTTGGCCACAGCAAAATTGCCCACATGACCGGCGATGCCGCCTACGAGCAGGATTTCCGCCTTCCCGGCACGCGCCAGGCGGGGTTCAAGAAGGCCATGCGGGACGCCGGACTGGTGGTCCGGCCGGGATGGCAGGTCTCCGCCGACTTCACGATCCGGGGCGCCTACGCCAACGCCCGTGAGCTGCTCGGCGGCTCTCCGGAGCGTCCCACGGCCGTCTTTGCCGCCTCGGACGAGATGGCGATCGGCACGATCCTCGCTGCCCGGGATTTCGGGTTGCGGGTGCCGCAGGATCTCTCCGTCATCGGCATCGACGGCCATGAGCTGGGTGAAGTCTTCGGGCTGACCACGATCGATCAGGACGCGCGGGGCCAGGGTGCGTTGGCCGTGCGGCGTTTGCTGGCCAGGCTCGATGGCGCCGGAGACACGGCGGCCGCGCACACCGAATACCCCACGCGCTTCATCATCCGGTCCAGCACCGCTGTTCCGCCCGTCGACCAGGGACCTTTGCGCGCCTAGGTCCGGGCTAGATCCGGACTGTGCATGCCGGGGGCTGGCCGCCGGGTCTGTCCGCCGGTAGGGACGAACGGGCCTCTCCCAGGGGCCGCTCAGGCGTCCGGGCTGTCCGCGCCGGCGCCACCCATGAACCGAACGAAGCGGTCCAGGACGGCGGGCCAGCCTGCCGCGTACTCCGCCCGGGCTGCCGCGGGGTCCTCGGCGCCCTCCCAGCCGCTGTGAACCAGGCGGAGCTCTGTCCCCTCGCCTACCGCCCTGAACGCCACCCGGAGCTCGGTGGACCACATGGCAGTGGTTCCGGGGTGCCAGCTGGCGTGGAAGGACAGCGGGGGCTGCCAGTCGTCAATCGATCCCCAAACAGCCGTCCGGCCGTCATCCGAGGATTCCATGATCAGGTTCTCCTCGAACTCGACATAGGAGCCGGCGCCATAGACGCTGTGGTCCTCGAGCGGCCACCAGAGGTGCGTGTGTTCCGTGAATCCCATGAAGGCCCGGGCAACTGCGCCCGGCACCACAACGCTGACGACGACGGGATCGAGTTCGTCCGCCGCGGCAGGTTCCGGCGCGCCGGACGGAGCATGGCTGAAGAGGTTATCCATGGGCAACAACTCTACCCGCGCAGGCAGCTCCCTGATCCAGGGGTGAGCGGCGGCGGCTGTGACGCTCTCTCACATTTGGCGGGATGTCCTGTGACACTCCCTCACCTTGGGCGGGATGTCYTGTGATGCTCCCTCACGTTTGGCGGGGTGTGGCGGGATGCTCCCTCACGTTTGGCGGGGTCCGGGCTGAATGACGGGTTAAATGCGGGAGGACCCCCACCTGGTGGTGGGGGTCCTCGACCGTTAATGGTGTTCCGGCGGTGACCTACTCTCCCACACCCTCCCGGGTGCAGTACCATCGGCGCTGTGGGTCTTAGCTTCCGGGTTCGGGATGGGACCGGGCGTTTCCCCCACGCTATGACCGCCGTAACCCTTGCTCCGCCACGCACCCGCTGGGCGGGGGTGGGGA
>NZ_JBFTZL010000105.1:0-13152 GCF_056406825.1 Arthrobacter sp. P1_A5
GACGCGGGTGTCGTCCGGGTCGTCCGTGTAGAGCTCGTGCTGCGCGGTCGAAAACAGCTGCGCCGGGGAGTCCTCATGGGTGAAGACCGCCGCGACGCCGGGAATCGCCAGCGCGGCTGCTGCGTCGATGGATCGGATCCGGGCGTGGGCATGCGGGGAGCGCAGCAGTTTCGCGTGCAGCAGCCCGGGCAGCTCTTCGGCCGGGACGTCCAGGGTGTAGCGGGCCCGCCCCGTGACGATGGCGAGGCCGGCGGGGGCAGGAGCGTCGTCGCCCAGTTGTCCCTGGCGCGGCTCCGGCCGGCCGGGCCGCTCAGAAGAGGTGTCCGGGGCTGAGGTGTCCGGGCGGCTCCCCCTCCCGCAGACGGCGTCCTCGATGGCCGTGTACCCGGTGCACCGGCACAGGTTGCCCTTCAGGTTCCGCGGCAGGTCCGCCTTCTGCTCCTCATCGAACGTCGCGGCCGTCATCACCATGCCGGCCGTGCAAAAACCGCACTGGAAACCCTGCCGGTCCAGGAACTGCTGCTGCATCGGATGAAGCGCGGTGCTGTTGGGGTCACCGGAGGCGCCGGCGGCGCTGGCGGCGCTGGCGGCGGCCAATCCTTCCACCGTGGTGACCGCCCGGCCTTCCGCGCGGACGGCTGGAAAAATGCAGCTGTGCACCGGGACCCCGTCCACGTGCACCGTGCAGGCGCCGCAATCGCCGGCGTCGCAGCCCTTCTTCACGCCCAGGTTCCCCTGTTCGCGAAGGAACGTGCGCAGGCACTGGCCGGGGCGGGGTTCGGCCTGCGCCGGGATGCCGTTGATCTCGATTCTCATGCTCAGGCACCTTCCGTCCGGGGTCCACCGTTCAGGGTCCCGCCCCGCGGCGGCCAGAAGTCACCGGTTATGCGTAACGGGTCGCGGCCTGCCGGGGCGGTGAGTTCGGCCTGGATTTCATGGGCCAGCCGGTACGTCATGTCCTTGCGCCAGGCGGGCAGGCCGTGGACGTCGTCGTGGTACAGGTCATCCGGGATGGCGGCATCCAAGGCCTCGGAGAGAGCATCAGTGAGGGCGCCGGCGAGCGCCGCCGCGGAGGACTCCAGGCGCAGCTGCACGGGGCGCTTGGTGGCTGCGGTGACGGTCAGGACCAGGGCGCCGCCGGCGTCGAGCCTTCCAATCAGCAGCACCGCTGACCTGCCCAGGTTGCTCAGCGACAGCCGGCGGAAGGCCACCCGGGAGGACAGGGCCGCCGCCGGCAGGCTCACGCTGCGCAGGAGCTCGCCGGGAGCGAGGCAGTTCGTCCCGTCGCCCGTAACGAAGTCCAGCACCGGGAGCGTGCGGCGGGCGCCGCCGGGGCCCAGAATGGTGGCCGTGGCGTCGAGCGCCGCGCAAAGCGAGATCATGGGCCCGGCCGGCAGGGAAGTGCACAGGTTGCCGCCCACCGTGGACATGTTCCAGACCTTGAAGGAGGCCGCAAAGGACTCGCAGCAGGGGCGGACGAGTTCCACGCCGGGCCAGTTCCCGGCCAGCCCCCGGCCGGCGGCCGAGCCGGCATCCGCATCCGCATCCGCATCCGGGAATGCATACAGTTGCGCGATGGTGCAGGTTGCCGCCAGCTCGATGCCGGCCGCCGACACCGCTATGGGTGTCCAGTCCGTGGAGCCGAGGTCCAGGAGGCGCCGGAGCGGTTCCTGCCCGGCGGCGGGGCTCCCGGAGGAGAAAAGCACGGTGCCCCCCGCGAGCCAGGCGTCCCCTTCGCGCCACTGCGCCGGATCCGCGGTGCGGACCACGGCCTCGATGGTGTTCATGTCCACTGGGCCTCCTCAGGTTCCGGCATGCCGGCGCTGCTGTCGTGATGGTTGCGGCCGTGATGACTGCTGTCCTGATGATTTCGGGAGTAGTGGTGAATGGGGCCGCTGGCATCCTTCAGGGACACGCTGCCCTGGGCCAGCCCGGCGGCCTTGCTCCGGTTGGCCACGAGTTCTGCCGTGATGGAGACCGCGACCTCTTCCGGCGTGACGGCGCCGAGGTCCAGGCCGATGGGTGAGTGCAGCCGGGCCAGGTCGCCGTCGGCCACGCCGGCCTGCCGC
Source organism: Arthrobacter sp. P1_A5 (assembly GCF_056406825.1). NCBI lineage: Bacteria > Bacillati > Actinomycetota > Actinomycetes > Micrococcales > Micrococcaceae > Arthrobacter > Arthrobacter sp. P1_A5. The sequence goes on from NZ_JBFTZL010000105.1 coordinate 2,070, forward strand.
AGAGCATCGATCCGCCCGCGGTGGCTTCGTCTGGACCCCATGGCGCCGACATAGTCCACGTCCAGGCCGAGCGCGGCCTGCAGGAGCGGGACATCGAATTTCGGATCGTGCGTGAGGACGCAGATGGCCGTCCGTGCGTCGGTGCGGCCGGCCCGTGCCTGGTCCGCCAGGTACCGGTGCGGCCAGGCTGTGGCCACCTCGTCCGCGGCGCTGAACCTGTCCTGCTGCGCGAACGCCGGGCGCGCGTCGCACACCGTGACGTGGAAGCCAAGGAGTTTCGCGGCCGGGACGAGCGCCGCACCGAAGTCATTGGCGCCGAAGATCAGCAGGCGCGCCGCGGGCAGCCGGCTCTCCACCAGCAGGCTGACGGGTTCCGGCTGGCACTCCCCCGCGGGTGCGAGCCGGATCAGCCCGGTACGGCCTCCCCTCAGCAGCGGTTCCAGCTGGGCTGCCGCGGCCGGCAGCATGCGCCCGGCACCGGCGGACCCGCCCGCCCCGAGCAGCGCGGCGAGTTCGGCCGACTGCAGTACCCGGAAGGCCGCCGGGTCAGGAACCACGACGGCGCCGCGTCCGCCGGCGTCCATCCTGCGGATCAGCGCGGCCCCGGCCGGATGCCTCCCGGCCAGGGCCTGCAGGCTGTCCAGCCGCAGCCGGCCGGGCCCTGCGCCCAGGGGTTCGATGTGGATTTCCAGCCCGCCGCCGCAGGTCAGCCCGGCGGCAAACGCGTCCTCGGCGCTGTATCCGAAGAACTCCCGGCGCGTCTCGCCGTCGCGCATTGCCTCCAGGGCCGCTTCCACAACGGCCCCTTCAACGCATCCACCGGACAGGCTGCCCAGCACCTCGCCGGTCTCCGAGACCAGCATGGAGGTGCCCACGGGCCTCGGCACTGATCCGGCAGTGCCCACGACGGTGGCCACCGCGCAGAGCTGCCCGGACGCGGCCGGCCGCCATGTGCCCAGGTGCGGGAGCAGATCCAACATGGCCGCAGTCCCCGGCGCTAGTAGTCGGTCCGGGACTCGAGCGAGTTCCAGGCCTTGAAGGGATCCAATGCCGCGGGCGCTTGCGGGTCTGTCAGTTGCAGCCTGCCCACCGGCATGAGCGTGTCGCGCTGGTCGTTTTCGAAGTATTCGTAGAAGACGGCGTCATCGAACCCCGCAGCCGCGGCATCGTGCCGGTCCGCGGCGAACATCACGCGTGACACCCGCGCCCACAGTGCGGACGCCAGGCACATGGGGCACGGCTCGCAGCTGCAGTAGAGCGTGGCTCCGCTGAGATCGAAAGTGCCAAGTTCGCTGCAGGCCTGCCGGATGGCCGTGACCTCGGCGTGCGCCGTGGGATCGTTGGTGGCGGTGACGCGGTTGACGCCTTCGAACGCTAGCCCGTCCGCAGTGACCACCACTGCGCCGAACGGGCCACCGCCGTTCAGGACGTTGGCCGTGGCCAACTCGATGGATCTCGCCAGGAACTTCTGGGCCGTATCGGTTGTAGTCATGCCGCCACTCCCTACCTGCGGAAGCCTGTACACCGTGACGGGTACGCAAGGGCCGTATGCGACGGTGACCAGTCTTCAGCATGTGCCTTGAAGGTTGCGCCTGGTAGATAGCTTCCCGGATCCCGGGCTGCCCGCCGTTGGCAAGATCGACAGTAGCACCGGGATGTCCGCGCGGCGCGCCCTATTTGAGGGAAGCCCAGTTTCGTTATGTGAAATCTCTATTTCCGGGTCTTCACGCCAAGGCCCTGCCGCCGCCCAACCGCCCAAGAGAAACGCCTACCGGCCAAAGAGCGGCAGCGCGCGGAGCCACCGGGAAAAGCCGCGGTCCCTCCGCTCGCAGTCGGCCGGAATGTAGAAGTCTGGGTCCGTGGCGCCGAAGTCCGTGGCGGCGAACGGCAGGTACAGCTCCACCCCGGGCGCCGGAAATTCAACGGCACTGTCCGTCTCCTGCGAGTTCATGGATTCCTCCTCATGCATTGCGTGGGCGCTTCTCCGCACCGAGTCGAAGCACGCGGAAGAGTTCCACAATTTGGAAATAATTTATTGCTATCTGGAAAAGAGTAGGGGCGGGCGGAGCCGGCGGTCAAGAGCGTTGGCCGCCGCGGTCACAAACCGTTTTTTCGAAAAGTGATGTACACCACGCCCGGACCGGGCTACGCTTAATCCCAATTCGTGGCGCAGGTCACGTAACCTGGGAGCAGCAGGCAGGGTCGTAATGAGCTGGCATCAACTGATGTCGGCTCTTTTTTGTGGGCCGACGGAATGAGAAACGCGCGGGAAACACGCGCTTAATTTCTATGTGGGACTTTGGTGCCACATACCTGAAGTTGGGAATCAGACCATGAGCAACAAGATCGTCCTCGGCCACAACCAGTACGGAAAAGCCGAAGTCCGGGTCGTCAAGATCACCAGGGCCACCGACCGCCATGAAATCGAAGACCTGAATGTCACCTCGCAGTTGCGCGGGGACTTCGCGGCTGCCCACCTCGAAGGCGACAACAGCCATGTGGTGGCCACGGACACCCAAAAGAACACCATCTATGCCTTCGCCCGGGACGGCATCGGCTCCCCGGAAGCCTTCCTGCTGCGGCTAGGCAAGCACTTCACCTCGAACTTCGACTGGGTCACCGGCGGCCGCTGGGCAGCCGAATCCTACAAATGGGACCGGATCCAGGCCCACGGGACCGGGCACGACCACTCCTTCGTCCGCAGCGGCCAGGAAGTCCGCACCGCGGTCCTTGTCCGCGACAGCGGTACCGAGCACCTCATCGCCGGGCTCAAGGACCTCACCGTGTTGAAGTCGACCCAGTCCGGGTTCAGCGGCTTCCCGCGGGACAAGTACACCACCCTCCCGGAAACGTCCGACCGCATCCTCGCCACGGACGTATCGGCCCGCTGGCGCTTCAGGACCGGCACCGATTTCGGCACGTTCGACTTCAACAAGAGCTACGAGGACGTCAAGAGCCTGCTGCTGGAGGGCTTCAGCGAAAACTACTCCCACGCCCTGCAGCAGACCCTCTTCGACATGGGCGCCAAGGTCCTGGAAGCGCACACCGAGATCGACGAGATCAAGTTCTCCATGCCCAACAAGCACCACTTCCTCGTCGACCTCTCGCCCTTTGGCCTCGACAACCCCAACGAGGTCTTCTTCGCCGCCGACCGCCCCTACGGCCTGATCGAGGCCACTGTCCAGCGTGAAGACGCCAGCCCCGCAGAAATCGCCTGGTCCGGGATCGCCGGCTTCTGCTAGGACTCCCGGGCCGGCCGGCCCGGGCCTCCGGCGCCGGCACTCCGGCACCCGTTAGCCAGACATTGTTAGCCGGACAACGACGTCCGCCATGAACCAAGAAGGTCTGCCATGAACGCACGCAAAAAATTGACCGCCCGGCTGCCACGCACCCGCGGCACCGGCGGCACCGGCGGCACTCTCCGCCCCGAGGACCAACGGCTCTCCGTCGGAAGCAGCTTCGCCTACGGCTTCCAGCACGTCCTGACCATGTACGGCGGCATCATCGCCGTCCCCCTGATCGTCGGCCAGGCCGCCGGCCTGGCCCCGGCCGACGTCGGGGTCCTGATCGCCGCGGCCCTCTTCATGGGCGGCCTGGCAACGCTGCTCCAGACCCTGGGCGTGCCGTTCTTCGGCTCCCAGCTGCCCCTGGTCCAAGGCGTCTCCTTCGCCAGCGTGGCGACCATGGTCGCCATCGTCACCGGCGGAGGCGGCCTCCCGGCCGTCTTCGGCGCTGTCATTGCCTCTGCAGCCATCGGGCTGCTGATCGCCCCGGTGTTCTCCAAGATTGTCCGGTTCTTCCCGCCGGTGGTCACCGGCACAGTCATCACCACCATCGGCCTCACGCTGATGCCCGTGGCGGCCAACTGGGCGATGGGCGGGAACAAGAAGGCGGCGGACTATGGGAGCGTGGCCAACATCGGGCTGGCGGCCATCACCCTGGCCCTCGTGCTCCTGCTGAGCAAGGTCGGCAGCGCCACCATTTCCCGCCTGTCCATCCTGCTGGCCATGGTCGCCGGAACCGGGGTGGCCGTCGTGACCGGCATGGCGGACTTCTCAAAGGTTGGTGACGGCCCGATCGTCGCCTTCCCCGCACCGTTCCACCTCGGCGCACCCACCTTCGAGGCTGCCGCCATCATCTCCATGCTGATCGTGGTCCTGGTCATCCTGACCGAGACCATGGCCGACATCCTGGCCGTCGGCGAAATCGTGGGCACCCGGGTCGATTCGAAGCGGATCGCCGCGGGCCTGCGGGCAGATATGGTTTCCAGCCTCGTGGCGCCGGTCTTCGGTTCCTTCACGCAGAGCGCGTTCGCCCAGAACGTTGGCTTGGTCGCCGTCACCAAGATCAAGAGCCGCTATGTGGTGGCGGCCGGCGGCGTCATCCTGGTGCTGCTGGGCCTGCTGCCGGTGCTCGGCCGCGTGGTCGCGGCGGTCCCCACAGCCGTCCTGGGCGGTGCGGGGATCGTGCTCTTCGGCACGGTGGCCGCGAGCGGCATCCGGACCCTGGCCAAGGTGGAGTACCGGAACAACATGAACCTGATCATCGTCGCCGCCTCCATCGGCTTCGGGATGATCCCGATCGCCGCCCCCACGTTCTACGACAAGTTCCCCAGCTGGTTCGCAACGATTTTCCATTCCGGCATCAGCTCCGCAGCGGTCATGGCCATCGCGCTGAACCTGCTCTTCAACCACCTAAAGAAGGGCAACTCGGAGAACCAGTCGGTCTTCGTGGCCGGAACGGGCCGGGTCATCCGCGAGGAAGACCTCCAGTGCCTGGCCGAGGGCGACCGCTACGAGAACGGCAAACTGATCGACTGCGACGGCAAGGAAGTCCCGGTGGAGTCCGCCGCGACATCCGAGCACTAGTCCCTGCGCCCCACCGGCATGAGCGTTGCGGCCCCTCCCCGTGAAGGAAAAGGGGCCGCAACCTGGCCTGGCGGACTGCGGCACGGCCGCTGGATGTCAGCTCTTGTTGAGGTCCTGGGAGATCGCCAGGGCTGCCTCGCGCAGCAACGGCACAGCCCGGTCCGCGAAAGTCTCGTCCACCCGGGAAACGGGCCCGGAGACGGAAATCGCCGCGGGGGTCGGCGCGTTGGGGATGGCAATCGCGAAGCAGCGGACGCCGATCTCCTGCTCTTCCTCATCGATCGAATAGCCGCGGCTGCGGATCAGCTTCAAGTCGGCGAGCAGGGATTCGACGTCGCCGATGCTCTTCGGTGTGGGTGTGGGCATGCCCTTCCGGGTCACGATGCCACGCACCGTCTCATCGTCCAGCTGGGCCAGGATCGCCTTGCCCATGCCGGTGGCGTGCATGTAACCGCGGCGGCCCACTTCGGTGATCATCCGCATGGAGTGCAGGGACGGGACCTGGGCCACGTACATCACCATGTCAGAGTCCAGCACAGCCATGTTGGCGGTTTCCCCGAGCCGTTCCACGAGGGACTGGAGCTGCGGCCGGGCGAGCGCCCCGAGCTGCTTGTTCGCCGCCTCGCCCAGACGGATCAGGCGCGGGCCCAGGGCATAGCGGCGGTTCGGCAGCTGCCTGATGTAGCCCAGGGTGACGAGGGTGCGCAGCAGCCGGTGGATGGTGGGAAGCGGCAGATCGGTAGAGGACGAGAGTTCGCTGAGGGTGACGTCGCCGCCGGCATCGGTGATCAGTTCCAGAAGTTCGAAGACGCGTTCAACGGACTGCACGCCTCCGGGGGCTTTTTCCGCCATAACTTTGCTCTCCTGAGGGGTTGTTTACGACAAATTTTATCCACATCGTGAAAAAAGTGCCTAGTGGACACAAGATACAGTACCGCCCCCGCCGCCGACGGACCCCTGGGGGCTTGTATTTCCACAAAGTAGATAATAATATCCATCATACGAAATAAGTTAGTGCAGTAAGAGCCCGTCCGCGGGCCGACTAGGAGGAAAATTCAATGGCGAATCCCAGCCCCGGAAATTCGATCACCCTGCGCGTGGAGGCGCCCTCGAGCTTCACCGCCACCAGCGAACTGGCCGCCGCCGTCGGTGCGGCCGGCGCCGCGATCACGGCCCTGGACGTCACCGAATCCCACCACGAGACCCTGGTAGTCGACGTCACCTGCAACACCACGGACGACGAGCACGCCGCACGTGTCAAGGACGCGCTCAACGCGCTCGACGGCGTCACGGTCCGGAACGTCTCGGACCGAACCTTCCTGATGCACCTCGGCGGCAAGCTGGAAGTTGTCCCGAAGGTCGCGCTGCGCAACCGCGACGACCTCTCGCGGGCCTACACCCCCGGCGTCGCCCGCGTCTGCCTGGCGATCGCGGAAAACCCCGAGGCCGCCCGGAACCTGACCATCAAACGCAACACCATCGCCGTCGTCACCGACGGCTCCGCCGTCCTGGGCCTCGGCAACATCGGCCCGGCCGCCGCACTGCCGGTCATGGAAGGCAAGGCCGCGCTCTTCAAGCAGTTCGCCAACGTCGACGCCTGGCCGGTCTGCCTGGACACCCAGGACACGGAGGAAATCATCCGGATCGTCAAGGCGCTCGCCCCGGTCTATGGCGGGGTCAATCTTGAGGACATCGCCGCTCCGCGCTGCTTCGAGATCGAAACCCGGCTCCGCGAGGAACTCGACATCCCGGTCTTCCACGACGACCAGCACGGAACCGCAATCGTCACGCTGGCAGCCCTGACCAACGCCCTGCGCGTCGTGGACAAGAAACTCTCCGAGGTCCGGATTGTCGTTTCGGGCGTCGGCGCCGCCGGCTCCGCCATCATCGCGCTGCTCAAGGCACAGGGGGCCCGCAACATCATCGCCGCCGGCCGCTCGGGAGCGATCCACTTCGGCGAACAGTACAACGACGAGCACCGCACGTGGATTGCCGAGAACACCAATGAAAGGGGCTTCTCGGGCACCCTCCACGAAGCGCTCAAGGGAGCCGACGTCTTCATCGGCGTCAGCGCACCGCACGTGATCGGCGAAGAACAGGTGGCATCCATGGCCAACGACGCTATTGTGTTCGCCATGGCCAACCCCACGCCGGAAATCGACCCGGTGGTCGCATCACGGCACGCCGCTGTGGTGGCGACCGGCCGCAGCGACTTCCCCAACCAGATCAACAACGTCCTGGCCTTCCCAGGATTCTTCCGCGGGCTGCTGGACGCGGGGGCGGCGGACATCACCCCCGAGATGCTGGTGGCCGCCGCCGCGGCGATCGCCAACCGGGTCGCCGACGATGAGCTCAATGCCAGCTACATCATTCCCAGCGTCTTCGACCCCCACGTTGCCGCCGACGTCGCCGCGGCGGTTGTCGCGGCTGCCCACGCGACGGTCCCGGCCGCCGCGCTGAACCACGCCTGATTCGCCGCCTGCTTCACCGACCAGGAAGGACCACAATGGCCCTCACCATTTCAGCCCGCCGCCCCGTTGACCGCGCGGAGGAGATCCTCACACCCGAGGCGCTGGCCTTCATTGAGCAATTGCACCAGCGTTTCGCCGCCACCCGCGCGGATTTACTCAAGGCCCGCGCGGTCAAACGCGACGAGGTGGCCCGCACCGGCCGGCTCGATTTCCTGCCGGAAACCCGTGATATCCGTGAAGGCGACTGGACGGTGGCCCCAGCCCCGACAGCCCTGCAGGACCGCCGGGTGGAAATGACGGGTCCGGCCGCACCGGCCAAGATGGCCATTAATGCCCTGAACTCCGGGGCCAAGGTCTGGCTCGCGGACCTCGAGGACGCCAGCACTCCCACCTGGTCCAACGTGGTCGAATCAATCCTGAACCTCCGCGACGCCGCGGCGGGAACCCTGGCCTACACCTCCCCCGAGGGCAAGGAATATACGCTCCGGACCGATGCCCCGCTGGCCGTCGTTGTCGCCCGCCCGCGCGGCTGGCACATGGCAGAGCGCCACCTGCTGATCGACGGCGAACACACCGTGGGCGCCCTGGTGGACTTCGGCCTGCACTTCTTCCACACCGCCAGGCAGCTGCTGAAAAATGGCCATGGCCCGTACTATTACCTGCCCAAGATGGAGAGCCACCTCGAGGCCCGGCTGTGGAACGAGGTCTTCGTCTTCGCCCAGGACTACCTCGGCATTCCGCAAGGCACCATCCGCGCGACCGTCCTGATCGAGACCATCCCTGCAGCATTCGAAATGGACGAGATCCTCTACGAACTCCGCGACCACGCCTCCGGCCTGAACGCTGGCCGCTGGGACTACCTGTTCAGCATCATCAAGTACTTCCGTGATGCCGGCTCGCGCTTTGTGCTGCCGGACCGCGCCACCGTGGCCATGACCGCGCCGTTCATGCGTGCCTACACCGAACTGCTGGTCAAGACCTGCCACCACCGCGGCGCCTTCGCCATGGGCGGCATGGCGGCCGTCATTCCCAACCGCCGCGAACCCGAGGTGACAGCCCAGGCGTTCGAGAAAGTGCGCGCGGACAAGACCCGTGAGGCGAACGACGGCTTTGACGGTTCCTGGGTGGCCCACCCGGACCTGGTGCCGGTCTGCCGGGACGTCTTCGACGCCGTCCTGGGCGAGCGGCCGAACCAGCTGGACAGGCAGCGCCCGGAAGTCTCGGTCACCGCGGACCAGCTCCTGGACGTCGCCTCCGCCCGTGGCACGGTCACCRAGGCAGGCATGCGCCTGAACCTCTACGTTGCCGTCGCCTACACAGCGGTGTGGATTTCGGGCAACGGCGCGGTCGCCATCCACAACCTGATGGAGGACGCGGCGACGGCGGAAATCTCGCGGTCCCAGGTCTGGCAGCAGATCCGCAACAACTCTGTGCTCGCCGACACTGGCCGGACCGTCACCCGCGAGCTGGTATCCGGGATCCTGGCCGAGGAAACCGAGAAGCTCCGGGGCGAGGTGGGCGAGGAAGCTTTCGTGAAGCACTACCTGCCCGCCAGCAAGCTCATCGGCGACATCTGCCTGTCCGAGGACTACACGGACTTCCTCACCACGCCGGCGTACGAGCTGGTGGGCTGAGGCATGGCACCCACCTCCGCCAGTGCCAGGCCGCAACCACGCAGCCATCTGCAGAGCCAGGGTCCGGTGACGCCGGCCCTCTCCGGGGCCGACCTCGCCCGGATCGATGCGCAGCTCGCCGACACCGACCGGCTGCTGGAGCGCAGCTACCCGGGCGACGACGGCTCCCGCCAGCCGGTGCACACCGTCTACGTTCCGGCCGACCGCTTCAGCCCGGAGTTCGCCGCGGACTGGGGCGCCCAGGCCCTCGCCGCGGTGGACGCCCGCGGCGGCGTCGAAAGCCTGTGCGCGCTGCAGGGCCAGGAAACCGAACTGGCCGCCGCCGTCGCGCCGCGGGTCCGGGCCAAGCTCTCACGCGAGCCGATCGAGGACCTCCGTCTGGACTTTGAGGACGGGTTCGGGGACCGGGGCGACGACGCCGAGGACGCCGCCGCTGCCGCCGCGGCATCCGCCGTGGCCGCCGCCGTCGCCGCCGGTACCGCGCCGCCGTTCATCGGGATCCGCTTCAAGTGCTTCGAGGCTGCCACCCGCGCCCGGGGTCTGCGGACCCTGGATCTCTTCGTCTCGCAGCTGGCCACGGCCGGCGAACTGCCGGACGGGCTCGTCCTCACCCTGCCAAAGGTCACCACGGTGGCGCAGGTGGAGGCCATGGCCTTCGCCGTGTCCCGGCTCGAGGAAGTCCACTCGCTCCCCGCGGGCCGACTCCGCTTTGAGGTGCAGGTGGAAACGCCGCAGCTCATCCTGGGCCCGGACGGAACCTCGCCGGTGGCGCGCCTGCCGCACGCGGTGCCCGGCCGGATCAGCGGGCTGCACTACGGCACCTACGACTACTCGGCATCGCTGCAGATCTCCGCCGAATACCAGTCCATGGAACATCCCGTGGCGGACTTTGCCAAGGAAGTCATGCAGCTTGCCGCGGCCGGCACCGGGATCCGGCTCTCCGACGGCTCCACCAACATCATCCCGGTGGGCGGGAACGTGGAGCAGGCCTGGCAGCTCCACGGCCGGCTGGTCCGCCGCTCGCTGGAACGCGGCTACTACCAGGGCTGGGACCTCCACCCCGCCCAGCTGCCCAGCCGGTTCGCCGCAACCTACGCCTTCTACCGGCAAGGGCTCCCGGCCGCCGCTGCCCGGCTCCGCAATTACGTGGACCAAACCGCCGGCGGCGTTCTGGACGAACCCGCCACCGCACGGGCTCTGGCAGCCTTCGTGCTGCGCGGCGTCCAGTGCGGCGCCGTCGGCATCGAAGAAGTCATGGCGCTGGCCGGCGTCGGGCTCCCTGAACTCACCGCGCTGGCCCACCCCCGGCTGGCCAACACCTCAACTCCCTCAGCAAAAGGAACGCACCCATGAGCAACTATTTCTACCCCGAAGGCGGGCTTCCGCCGCAGACCCAGATCCTCTCCGACCGGGCCGTGGTCAAGGAGGCCTACACCGTCATTCCGAAGGGCGTGCTCCGGGACATCGTCACGAGCAAACTGCCCGGCTGGACCAACACCCGCTCCTGGATCCTGGCCCGGCCCATCGCCGGTTTTGCCACGACGTTCTCGCAGCTGATCGTCGAGGTGGGACCGGGCGGAGGCTCGGAGAAGCCCGAGCCGGAGGCCGGCGTCGAAGGCGTCATCTTCCTGACCAAGGGCGCCCTGGCACTGACCCTCGAAGGGGAAATCCACAGGCTGGGCGAGGGCGGCTACGCCTACCTCGCCGCGGGGGCGCAATGGTCCGTGGCGAACGAGTCCGGGGAGATCGCCAGTTTCCAGTGGATCCGGAAGGCCTACGAGCCGCTGGACGGCTACACGGCGAAATCCTTTGTAACCCGCGACCAGGACGTCGCACCGCGGGCGATGCCGGACACCGACGGGGCCTGGGCCACCACGCGTTTCGTGGACCCGGAGGACCTCGCCCACGACATGCACGTCAACATCGTCACCCTCAAGCCCGGCGCCTCCATCCCCTTCGCGGAAACCCACGTCATGGAGCACGGCCTCTTCGTGCTGGAAGGCAAAGCCGTCTACCGGCTCAATGACGACTGGGTGGAGGTGGAGGCCGGCGACTTCATGTGGCTGCGTGCCTTCTGCCCCCAGGCGTGCTACGCCGGCGGTCCGGGCAA
>NZ_JBFTZL010000106.1:0-13044 GCF_056406825.1 Arthrobacter sp. P1_A5
GTTCCCGTCCTGGCCACTGGCCCAGCCGTTCCGCACCATCGCGCACAACGGCGAGATCAACACCGTCAAGGGCAACCGCAACTGGATGCGGGCCCGGCAGTCCCAGCTCGCCAGCCCGCTGCTGGGGGACTCACCCGAAGAGCTGTTCCCGATCTGCACCCCGGGCGCCTCGGACTCGGCCTCCTTCGACGAGGTTGCCGAACTGCTCTGGCTCTCCGGCCGGCCCATCACGCACTCGATCATGATGATGATCCCGGAGGCGTGGGAAAACCACGCCACCATGGATCCGGCCCGCCGCGCCTTCTACGAATACCACTCGATGCTCATGGAGCCGTGGGACGGCCCGGCGGCCGTCTCCTTCACGGACGGCAACCTTGTCGGCGCCACGCTGGACCGCAACGGCCTGCGTCCGGGCCGGTACTGGATCACCGAGGATGGCCTGATCGTCTTCGCCTCCGAAGTCGGCGTGATCGACGTCGAACCCTCCAAGGTGGTCAAGAAGGGCCGCGTCTCGCCGGGCAAGATGTTCCTGGTGGACACCGGGGCCGGACGGATCATCGACGACGCCGAGGTCAAGGCCGAGGTTGCCGCAGCGAACCCCTGGGCCGAATGGGTCAAGGACAACCTGATCGACCTCAAGAACCTGCCCGAACGCGAGCACGTCGTGCACACCGCCGCCTCGGTCAACATCCGCCAGCGCACCTTCGGCTACACCACCGAGGAACTGAAGATCCTGCTGGGCCCGATGGCCCGCACCGGTGCCGAACCGCTCGGTGCCATGGGCTCGGACACCCCGGTGGCCGTGCTGTCCAAGCGCCCGCGGCTGCTCTTCGACTACTTTGTGCAGTCCTTCGCGCAGGTCACCAACCCGCCGCTGGACGCCATCCGTGAAGAGCTCGTCACGTCCCTGACGTGCGCAATCGGCCCGAACGGCAACCTGCTGGACACCAAGCAGGTCCGGCAGCCGCAGGTCTCGCTGCCGTTCCCCGTGATCAACAACGACCAGCTCGCCAAGATCGCGAACATCGAGAGCGCCGACGGCGGCAAGGTCGCCATGAAGGTCCGCGGACTCTATCGCCCCGAAGGCGGCGAGAACTCCCTCCGGGCCCGGCTCACCGAAATCTGCGAGCAGGTCTCCGGCGCCATCAACCGCGGCGTCCAGTACGTGGTGCTCTCGGACCGCGACTCGAACGCCCAGTGGGCCCCGATCCCGTCCCTGCTGCTGGTCAGCGCCGTGCACCACCACCTGCTGCGCAGCGCCAACCGCACCAAAACCGCGCTCGTGGTGGAAGCCGGCGACGTCCGCGAGACCCACCACGTCGCCGTGCTCATCGGCTACGGCGCCTCCGCCGTGAACCCGTACCTGGCCATGGAATCCGTGGAACAGCTCATCGCCTCCGGCGACGTCGTGGGGGTCACCCCGCAAGACGGCGTCTACAACCTGATCAAGGGCCTGGGCAWGGGCGTCCTGAAGATCATGTCCAAGATGGGCATCTCCACCGTGGCCTCCTACACCGGTGCCCAGACCTTCGAAGCGCTCGGCCTCGGCCAGGACCTCGTGGACGAGTACTTCTCCGGCACGCATTCCCAGCTCGGCGGCGTCGGCCTCGACGTCATTGCCGCCGAAGTCCTGGCCCGGCACCGCATGGCCTACCCCGAGAACGGCATCGAACTGCCGCACCAGCCCCTGCTCGGCGGCGGCGAATACCAGTGGCGCCGCGACGGCGAACCCCACCTGTTCAACCCCGAGACTGTCTTCCGGCTCCAGCACGCCACGCGTGAACGCCGCTACGACATCTTCAAGGCCTACACCCGCGGCGTTGACGACCAGTCCGAGAACCTCATGACCCTGCGCGGTCTGCTGAAGTTCAAGGCCGGTTCGCGTCCCGCGGTGCCGCTTGAGGAAGTGGAACCGGTTTCCAGCATCGTCAAGCGGTTCTCCACCGGCGCCATGAGCTACGGCTCCATCTCCAAGGAAGCCCACGAGACCCTCGCGGTCGCCATGAACCGGCTGGGCGGAAAGTCCAACACCGGTGAAGGCGGCGAGGACGTGGACCGGCTGCTCGATCCCACCCGCCGTTCCGCGGTCAAGCAGATCGCCTCCGGCCGCTTCGGCGTCACCAGCCTGTACCTGTCCAACGCGGACGACGTCCAGATCAAGATGGCCCAGGGTGCCAAGCCCGGCGAGGGCGGCCAGCTGATGGCGCAGAAGGTCTACCCCTGGGTGGCCCGCACGCGGCACTCGACCCCCGGCGTCGGCCTCATTTCGCCGCCCCCGCACCACGACATCTACTCGATCGAGGACCTCGCGCAGCTGATCTATGACGCCAAGCGCGCCAACCCCTCGGCCCGGGTGCACGTCAAGCTCGTCTCCGAGGTCGGGATCGGCACCGTGGCGGCCGGCGTCACCAAGGCGAAGGCCGACGTCGTGCTGGTCTCCGGGCACGACGGCGGTACCGGCGCCTCGCCGCTGAACTCGCTCAAGCACGCCGGTGTCCCGTGGGAACTCGGCCTCGCCGAGACGCAGCAGACGCTCATGCTCAACGGCCTGCGCGACCGTGTGGTGGTGCAGGTCGACGGCCAGCTCAAGACCGGCCGCGACGTCGTGATCGCCGCGCTGCTCGGCGGCGAAGAGTTTGGTTTCGCCACCGCCCCGCTGGTGGTCTCCGGCTGCATCATGATGCGCGTCTGCCACCTGGACACCTGCCCGGTAGGCGTCGCAACCCAGAACCCCGAGCTGCGCTCCCGGTTCAACGGCAAGCCCGAATTCGTGGTGAACTTCTTCGAATTCCTTGCCGAGGAAGTCCGCGAAATCCTCGCCGAGCTGGGTTTCCGCAGCATCGAGGAGGCGATCGGCCATGCCGAGATGCTCGACTCCCGCGACGCGATCAACCATTGGAAGGCCGAAGGGCTGGACCTGGATCCGATCCTGCACGGGCTCGAGTTCGACAACGACGCGCCGCTGCGCAACCTCACCGGCCAGAACCACGAACTCGACAAGCACTTCGACCAGCGCCTGATCGCCATGGCGGCCGAAGCGCTGAGCGACCGCACGCCGGTGAAGATCTCCGTAAACGTCATCAACACGGACCGCTCCGTCGGCACCATGCTCGGCCACGTCGTGACGAAGACCTTCAGCACCGACGTCCTGGCCACGGACACCATTGACATCACGCTCAATGGCACCGCGGGCCAGTCGCTCGGAGCGTTCCTGCCGGCCGGCATCACGCTGCGCATGTTCGGCGACTCCAACGACTACGTCGGCAAGGGACTTTCCGGCGGCCGCATCATCGTCCGGCCGGACCGCACCAACGTGTTCCYCGCCGAGCGCAACGTAATCGCCGGCAACGTGATCGGCTACGGCGCCACAAGCGGTGAGCTGTTCCTCCGCGGCCAGGTCGGCGAACGCTTCCTGGTCCGCAACTCCGGCGCCACCGCGGTGGTCGAAGGCATCGGGGACCACGGCTGCGAGTACATGACCGGCGGCCAGACGCTCATCATCGGCCGCACCGGCCGCAACTTCGGCGCCGGCATGTCCGGGGGCACGGCCTACGTGCTGGACCTGCAGACCGAGCGCGTCAACAAGCAGGCCCTCGAGTCAGGCGAGCTGCAGCTGCGCGAGCTCGACGCCGAGGACCGTGACATCGTCCACGGGCTGCTCGTCAAGCACCTCGAGGAAACCGAGTCGCTRCTCGCGGCACGGCTCCTCGAGAACTTCGATGACACCGCAGCCCGCATAACCAAGGTGCTGCCGCGCGACTACGCGGCCGTCCTGCAAACCCGTCTTGACGCCATCGAAGAGGGCCTGGACCCCGACGGCGAAGAAGTTTGGTCTCGAATCCTGGAGGTGACCGGTGGCTGATCCACGCGGATTTCTGAAAGTACGTCAGCGTGAAACCCAGCCGCGCCGTCCCGTCCCGGTCCGCATCATGGACTGGAAAGAGGTCTATGAGGCCCAGGAAAAGGGTGTCCTGAAGAGCCAGGCAGGCCGCTGCATGGACTGCGGCGTCCCGTTCTGCCACCAGGGCTGCCCGCTGGGCAACCTCATTCCGGAATGGAACGACCTCGTCTGGCGGGACAAGGGCGACGAAGCGATGGAGCGGCTGCACGCCACCAACAACTTCCCCGAATTCACGGGCCGGCTGTGCCCTGCCCCCTGCGAGGCGTCCTGCGTACTCGGCATCAACCAGCCCGCGGTGACCATCAAGCAGGTCGAGGTGTCCATCGTGGACCAGGCCTTCGAGAACGGCTGGGTCAACCCACTGCCGCCCGCGCGACTGACCGGCAAGACGGTCGCCGTCGTCGGGTCCGGCCCCGCCGGGCTCGCCGTCGCCCAGCAGCTGACCCGGGTGGGCCACACTGTGGCCGTGTACGAGCGCGACGACAAGATCGGCGGCCTCCTGCGCTACGGGATCCCCGACTTCAAGATGGAAAAAGAGCAGGTGGACCGCCGGCTGGAGCAGATGAAGGCCGAAGGCACCCGGTTCCGCACCGGGGTGGCCGTCGGCACCGACGTGACGTGGGAGCAGCTGCGCCGCCGGTACGACGCCGTCGTCATCGCCACCGGGGCCACCGTCCCGCGTGACCTGCCGATCCCGGGCCGCGACCTCGACGGCGTCCACTACGCCATGGATTACCTCGTGCCGGCCAACCGGGTGGTGGCGGGGGAGACCGTGGAGAACCAGATCAATGCCGCGGGCAAGCACGTGGTCATCCTCGGCGGCGGCGACACCGGCGCCGACTGCCTCGGCACCGCGCACCGTCACCAGGCCGCGTCCGTGACCACACTGGCGATCGGCAAGCAGCCGCCCGTCGAGCGGGCCGGCCACCAGCCCTGGCCGACGTTCCCCACCTTGTTCGAGGTCGCCAGCGCGCACGAGGAAGGCGGCGAACGCACCTACCTCGCCTCCACCGTGGAGTTCGTCGGGGAAAACGGCAAACTCAGGGGCGTCAAGGTTGCGGAGACGGAATTCGTCGACGGCAAACGCCTGCCGAAGGCCGGCACCGAGCGGATCATTCCGGCGGACCTCGTCTTCCTGTCCCTGGGCTTCACCGGCGCCGAGCCGGCCGGGATCACCGACCAGGTCCAGGCCGACTTTGACGGCCGCGGCAACGTGGCACGCGACGGCTACTACATGACCAACACTGAAGGCATCTTCGTCGCGGGCGACGCCGGCCGCGGCCAGTCGCTCATCGTTTGGGCCATCGCCGAAGGGCGGGCCTGCGCGGCCGCGGTGGACAAGTTCCTGATGGGCAGCACCATTCTGCCGGCACCCGTGGCGCCGACCGACCGTGCGATGGCTGTTCTGTAGTCCCACAGGACCTCCGGGATTCATCCGCACTTCAACTTAATCCATGCAACACACCAGTAGGGTAGGTATATGAGACGCGCTAAAATCGTGGCCACTTTCGGACCGGCAATCGCAAGCTTTGACAACACGCTGGCCGTGCTGGAAGCCGGCGTTGACGTGGCACGCATGAACATGAGCCACGGCGATTACTCCGTGCACGACAACACCTACGAGAACGTCCGCAAGGCTGCGGGACAGCTCGGCAAGGCCGTGGCCATCATGGCCGACCTGCAGGGCCCGAAGATCCGCCTCGGACGTTTCGTCGACGGTCCCCACCTCCTGGAGGTCGGTGACACGTTCACGATCACCACCGAGGACGTTCCGGGCACCAAGGACATCTGCTCCACGACCCTCAAGAGCCTGACAGAGGACGTCAACCCGGGCGATGCCCTGCTGATCGACGACGGCAAGGTCGCCCTCCGCGCGATCGACGTCGACGACGTCAAGGTGGTCGCCCAAGTGATTGTCGGCGGCTGGGTTTCCAACAACAAGGGCATCAACCTGCCCGGCGTTGCCGTCAACGTGCCGGCGCTGAGCGAAAAGGACGAGGACGATCTGCGCTGGGCCATGCGCCGCGGCGTGGACATGGTTGCCCTGTCCTTCGTCCGGGATGCTTCGGACATCGTCCGCGTGCACGAGATCATGGACGAGGAAGGCCGCCGCGTGCCGGTCATCGCCAAGATCGAGAAGCCGCAGGCCGTGGAGCAGCTGCACGAGATCATCGACGCCTTCGACGCCATCATGGTGGCTCGTGGCGACCTCGGTGTGGAACTTCCCCTCGAGGAAGTGCCGATAGTGCAGAAGCGCGCCATCGAACTGGCACGCCGCTGGGCCAAGCCGGTCATCGTGGCCACCCAGGTCCTCGAGTCCATGATCGAGAACCCGCGCCCGACCCGCGCCGAGGCCTCCGACTGCGCCAACGCCGTGCTGGACGGTGCCGACGCGGTCATGCTCTCCGGCGAGACCAGCGTGGGCAAGTACCCGATCGAGACGGTCAAGACCATGGCCCGGATCATCGAGTCCACCGAAGAGCACGGCCTGGAGCGCGTTCCCCCGCTGGGCACCAAGCCCAAGACCCGCGGCGGCGCCATCACCCGCGCCGCCGTCGAGATCGCCGATCAGCTGGAAGCGAAGTACATCTGCACCTTCACGCAGTCCGGTGACTCGGCACGCCGCCTGTCGCGTCTGCGCCCCATCAGGCCGGTCTTCGCCTTCACCCCGGTGGAGCACGTCTGGAACCAGCTCGCGCTGACGTGGGGCATCCAGCCGGTCCTGGTCCCGATGGTGGGCCACACCGACGAGATGACGGCCCAGGTTGACCGCAGCCTGCTGGAGCTCGACGTCGTCGAGGACGGTGACCTGGTGGTCATCGCCGCCGGTTCACCTCCCGGAAAGGCCGGGTCGACGAACCTGCTGAAGGTCCACAAGGTGGGCGACCTCGCCGACTTCGGCGGCCAGGGCGAAGCAGCCGTGGCCAAGGACAAGCTCGGCCCGTGGCCGGAAAAGAAGAAGAAGAACCGGGTCCAGGCCTAGTTCTGATAGCTTGAACGCAAAAGGGAGGATCCCCGCCGGCTGGCGGGGATCCTCCCTTTTTGGTGCTTTGGCGCTTGGCGCTTGGTGCTTGGTGCTTTGGGGCTTCGCGTGCGCGGCTTCCGGCCGCGGAGCGCGGCCGGCACCGCCGGCCGCTAGTTGACCTGGTTGATGATGGTTTCGGCCACCTCGCGCATGCTGAGGCGGCGGTCCATCGAGGTCTTCTGGATCCACCGGAAGGCTTCCGGTTCCGTCAGGCCCATCTTGGTGGTCAGGAGGCTTTTGGCGCGCTCCACGAGCTTGCGGGTGGCGAACTGCTCCTGCAGGTCGGTGACCTCGCTCTCGAGGGCCTTGATTTCCTCGTGGCGGGACAGCGCGATCTCCAAGGCCGGGATGAGGTCCGCCGGGGTGAACGGCTTGACCACGTACGCCATGGCGCCGGCGTCGCGGGCGCGCTCCACGAGCTCTTTCTGGCTGAACGCGGTGAGCAGGACCACGGGGGCGATCCGGGCCTTGACGATCTTCTCCGCGGCCGAGATGCCGTCCATGACCGGCATCTTGACGTCCATCAGGACCAGGTCGGGCTTGAGCTCCTCGGCAAGCTGGACGGCCTTTTCGCCGTTGTCCGCCTCGCCGACGACGTCGTAGCCTTCGCCCCGCAGGATCTCGATGATGTCCAGGCGGATGAGGGTCTCATCCTCGGCGACGACAACGCGGCGCGCCGGCTGGGAAGTGGGGGTTGACTCCGTCTGTTCTGACACGGGAACTCCTTGGAAAGGTACGGCGGGAACTCAACCATCATAGGTTTTGTCCGCCATGTACTTGGACCGGTTTGGTTCGATGCGGCGTCACTGGCGCGATTCTGGAATTCAGCCTATCTGCATGTAGAGTAATTTCGCGCACTGGAAGCGATCGCGTTGCTCACAGCACTGTGGCAGGCTGATTGTTACACCGGTGTACTCCGCGCCCGAGTGGCGGAATTGGCAGACGCGCCGCACTCAAAATGCGGTATCGAAAGGTGTGTGGGTTCGAGTCCCACCTCGGGCACAGCATAGCCCCTCGTCAGAGGGGTGTTTGCTTTAACGTGTTTACAAAGCTTGTGGTGGCGCCCCTATGACGCTGTGGGTGCGGGCTTTGGCCTGGCTGCCGCGGAGCCTATTCAGGTGTGTGGGGTGGCGGGTTCAAATCCCTGGTTGGGGCCTTCCGCCTGCTGAGCTGGAGTTATATGGTTCCTCGTTCCGGTTCTGTCGCGTGGGCCCGGGGTGGCCTACACCTATTCATGTGTCGGAGGAGCGGGAGCTACATGACTGCTTCGAAGTCGACCAAGGGCTTTGAAAGAGGCCGGTTCAGGGCGGCCCGAGGCGGCAATGCCGCCGGCGTTTGTTCTGTCAAATGGGGTGTGGACAAAGTCCACACTTACGTCTGCCTTATCAGCGGCTTCACACGGCGTGTGTCAGCTTTCGATCGAGGAGTTTTTTGCGCCGAGCGTCAGAAGAAGAAAACCGAACTGCAGGCTGATGTCCTGAGGCCACAGAATGACGTCAAGTTGGGGTGTGCGGTTCCTGACCGTCGCCCAAGTCGCCGAAGATCTCGTCGTCAACGAATCCACCATCCGCGGGCTCATCAAGAACCGCGATATTCGGGCCCTGCAGATTGGTCGGCGCGGCCAAGGGCGCATCGCCCGCGACGACCTCGAGACCTACATCCAAGCCGGTTACGAACGCGTCGCGGCGCCCAAGCCATTGACGACGCCAAGGCACCAGCCGACGTGCAGGCCGAAGGGGACCTCATTGAGTGAACGAAGATTCAGGGTGACCAGCTTTTCCATCCCGTGTACAAGCCTGGCTTCCCGTTGACATGCGAAGTCATCTAGACGGAGCTCGTACAGTCGCCGGTGCCTGAGCGATACTACTCAGAGCGCGAAGCCATTTCATCGCCGACTGTAGCCCGCGCCACATTCTCTGATCTACCCGCGGAAGTCATCGAAAGGGCTGGCTGAGATATGAGGAGGTATTCCATGGGTGATGCTTTGATACTCCTAGAAGCTGGCAACCCTCTTGACATTCGCCCAGAGGATCTGGTCCCGCTTCGTGACCATTTGAGGGAAGCCACTGGATTCGAGGTTGGGACTGCTCACTTCGATCAGCAAGGGGCTGGCGTCACACTGGACGAAGTGCTCCACGTGTGGCTGCCTACGGCGGAGTTCCTCAGGGACCAGGGCTACGAAATTGCAAACCATCCTTCTCGGCAAAATAGAGGTCTTGGCGCAGTCTTTTCTTTTGCGCTTTCGGGAGTCCGGGATGATCAGAGTGAGCTATGGCGAGCCCGGTTACCACCTGTTGGTGCCCCTTGCGCTGAAAACGCACTTTTCGCTTATTTGTATGAAACCCAGACGACAGCAGTAGTTCGGTTATCACCTCCGAGTGCTCGTCACCCACACTTGGTCCGGAAAAGGTCAGGTCATCCGCGTATCGCGTGTAGACGAGCCCGTTCTCGGCTGAGAACGATCTGAACTTGTCGTCCAAGGGGCGAAACACAAGGCTTGATACTACCGGGCTGGTCGGAAAGCCCGTTGCAAGGGACCCTCCAAAGGTACTTGCATTAGTAATTGCTTCGGCAACGGTTGGATTGGCGCCATGGTCTTGGAGAGCGGCGTCAACCTGTTGACGGCTTATTGAAGGAAAGAAATCCGTGATGTCCACCGTCAACAGGGCGCGCGCGTTTAGGTGAGCCTTGGCATTTGTTGAAGTTCCGCGTCCGCGGGTAAACCCGTGAACGTTGGGATGCGGGTCCAAGACCTTTCGGTCAATGAATTCCTTGAGCCGTTTCTGGAGCCTGAGCAGAGCCTCGTCAAGCGGCCGACATAYGGTCCGGTATCCGCCCTTAGGTTTGCGCGTGGTGTGGACGTGCAAATCAATTACGTTGAGCGGCCAGCCAAGCCAGGTGATGGACGAGTCTGGCAAGGATGCGGCGATCATAAGATTATTGACGCTGCGGATTCGGGGTAAAACCTTCAATAAGAGCCTCCAGGCGTGGAGTGGGGGGTGCGGAAATCACGCATGAAGGCAAAGCCGACTAAGGTGCTGGCGTGTGCGAGTCGCACACTCTTGAACTGCCGCACCCCGCGTCGCCGGCGAAGCCGAACGCGTCGCCGGCACCATCACCTACGAGAAGTACCGGGCGTCRGCGYTGGCCGGAATCGCAAACGCCCTGGCGGCCGCCGGCAACACCGGYGARGCCGAACGCGTCGCCGGCACCATCACCAACGGGGGACGACCGTGCGGAGGCGCTGGACGGAATCGCAGACGCCTTGGCGGCCGCCGGCAACACCGGCGAAGCCGAACGCGTCGGTTGCCAGGTGTTGTTAACAGATAGGTGGCCCTTGCCATCAAAACGTTGCTCGGTGATCGCCTGGTCCAAGCGGCAGTCAACCCCATAGACGGCTGGCTGACTCCGGAATTGGTCACCGAGCTCATTAGCGCCTCAGAATCACTCAGGAAACCCTTTCCTATAACCTGATCCGTGATGGCATCACAGGCACGCCCCAAGCCGCAGGTGGTGGTATGGCGTGTGGGCCAACGACAGCGATGACATTCAAAAGTGGCTCTGAGTGGCTTCTCGTCGTCTCAGGAAGGGATCTCTTGTTGCGACGGGCCCCCGCGGGGTCGCGGACGGAAGGCCGGGCGTCGTGAAATTACCCCCGCCGATGCGAAGGTCAAGCGCGCCAGCGACCTGAAAGCCCAAGGACTCGCGCCAGCCGATATAGGCCGGTAGGAGAGCTTTGATCTCACGGATCAGTTCGATGTGCCACTCGCGAAGCCGGTTGTCGGCCCGCGCCTGCCGAGCCGCTTGGTCGACACTGGCGTTAGGTGTTTGTGCTATAGCCCGGATAGCATCAGCGACGCACCGCTTCGCCATGGTCATCTGGCCGTGGGCCTGGAGCCGTCGCGCATGGTGGAGCATGTGGTAGCCGGGGTCGGCGAGGACATCCGCCTTTCAGCGGTAGGGATGTCGGTGCGGGCATCGTCGGGTCGAGACGCTCGAGTACCTCGTCAATGTGCTCGCGGTATCCACAAGTGCGCATCAGGTAGTACCCGTCGACGGCTGCGGCCACAGCTACAGCCGCGATCCTGGTCGCCCACTCCATCTGGAGGCGCTGTAGCCCGTCGAGGCCGTCTGAGGCAGCGGGACGGCGGAACCCGTCTTCGGACATCGCTTCAAGAGCATCGGGAAACAAGCCCCTGAACCCGGCCGACATCCAGCGTCAGATCCAGGCACTTAGCGCCGAAGTCCTGACCCTGACCACCGCGAAACAGGGCACCAAACCCCAGCCCGCCATCCGGGCGAAACCAAATGATTCCACGAACCAACCTAGGCGGGCATCTTGAAGGTGTGGGAGTTGCAGCCATCGCGCTGGTCGGTGCAGCCGTTGTCGATGAGCTTGTCGCCGCGGCCGTCGGTTCGGGCGCCGGAGCGGCGCAGGGGCTCAAGATCATGCATCCCGCGACCGCCGCGGTCAGGACCGAGAGACGGTTTACGACCTGCAGGGTGGGCCAGCACCTGCAACCATGTCCGTTAGGGTACGCGGTCCCACCGTTTCCCGACAGTTCCCGGTCTCTCAATCGAGTGGCGACGTATGCCGCGGTAACGGCCGAGTAACGGCTTTTGGCTATCGTGATCAGCAAAGCCCGCTGGGATATGTAACCCTTTTCGTCGCGGGCTGACGACCCGCACCTCAGTGGCTGAAGGTCATAAGTCCGTAACGCGGACCCTGACGTCCGTCTTGGTCGATCGAATATGTGAAGGAGAAGCTGCCATGACCGACGGCCGAGGCGCCATCACAGGAAACCGCGTCGCGTCGGCACGACGCCCGAGCTGCAGAATTTTGCCAAGTATTGGAGTTGAAAGGATGGGCCGAGCGCCAGCCATGAACGCGATGCGAACAACAAGACTCTCCCGTCCGGGACTGCAACATGACGGGCGATGTGGTGATCCACGATGACCGGATGGCCTGAGCCAGACGAACCCTCCGGCGACATCACATTCGTCCTCGATCAGCGCAGCACCCTCGACCCGGACGATGACCTCCGCGATGGATTGTCCGCGATCGTCCGTCAGGGCGACCACCTCTGGGTCGCCAACGACGAGACGACCAGTCTCGAACGGCTCACGCTTGACGGCGACCAAGCCCGCGCCCATCGCAGCTTTGATCTCACCGATGTCCTCGAGCTGCCTGGGGAGGGTGAGATCGACATCGAAGGCCTCGATGCCGAGGATGGCATGCTGTGGCTGGTGGGGTCGCACAGCTCGGTCCGCAAGCGGGTCCGGGACCGACCCACGCGTGCCGAGGCCCAAAGATCCCTGGCGACAGTCGAGATCAGCCAGCGTCGACGCGTTTTGGCTCGGCTCTCGACAGAGGCACTCCTCGAACCGGGCGGCAGTCGGACGGGTGAGCAGCAACGCCCCGCTGTGTTCGGCCTTGGCCGAGGTCGCGGGGGTTTGTTGGATCTCCTGGCCGATGACCCTCACCTTGATGGCTTCATACGGACCTCGGCGGACAGCGGGTCACGTCCGATCCCGGGCAAGGACAACGGGATCGACTGCGAGGGCCTCGCCGTGGCGGGCGACCGGGTGTTCATCGGGCTGCGCGGGCCGGTGCTGCGGGGATGGGCGATCATCGTCGAGCTCGAGGTTGGCGACGGGCCAGGCATCGAGCCGCAACCGGTCGGTCCCGAGGGTCGCCGCTACCGCAAGCACTTTCTCGACCTGCGTGGCCTGGGCGTGCGGGATCTGTGCCGTCACGGAAACGACCTGCTCGTCTTGGCGGGACCCACCATGGAGCTCGACGGCCGCACGGCCGTGTTTCGCTGGCGGGACGCGCTGACGTCCCGCGTCGAGGCCGTCCTGCCCAGAGACGACCTGCGATGCGAACTAGATGTGCCGTTCGGAAAGCGTGAGGACCACGCAGAGGGAATCACGTTGCTCGATCACGGCAATTCGGCCCTGGTGGTGTACGACACGCCGGCTGATGAACGCAAGACCGGCAGGCATGGCTTCCGCGCCGATGTCTTCGATCTCAGAGAGTAACGGTGACGATGAAGACTTCGATTTCGTTCCACCAGCGGCAGACCGTGCGCCAGAGCCTGTGCGTCTCGGGCTGCGC
>NZ_JBFTZL010000107.1:0-13011 GCF_056406825.1 Arthrobacter sp. P1_A5
TCCATGGAGTGCCTCGGCGCGCAGAAATGCCCGCTCGCGGCCGAATGCTTCAGCGAACTGGCACGGCAGAACGCCGCCGATGCCGACGTCGTGGTCACCAACCACGCCATGCTCGCCGTCAGTGCCTTCGAAGGCCTGGCGGTGCTGCCCGAGTACGACGTCGTCGTGGTGGATGAAGCACACGAACTTCAGGACCGCGTCACGGGCGCGGTCTCGGGCCAGCTCTCCGTGGCGATGGTGCACGCCGCCGCGTCCGGGGCCCGGAAGCACACGGGCATCACCGTGGATGCACTGAGCAATGCCGCTGCCCACCTGGAGCTCGCCATCGACGGCGTCCCCAGCGGGCTGATGCCCAACGGCCTGAACAGCGAGCAGCTGGACTGCATCGACCAGCTGCGCGACGCATGCCGCGCCGCGCTGTCCGATTCCAAGGGGGACAGCTCCGTGTCGGCGGACGGCGGACGGCAGCTGGCCCGCTCGCGCCTCATGGTCATCCTGGAGCTCTGTGAACGCCTCCTGGCCGCGCGCGAAAACCGCGAAGTCGTGTGGTTCTCCCGCAACAGCAGCTTCGATCCGGCGCAGGGCTACTCGCAGCCGGACGAGAGCGCGCCGGCGTTGATCAATGTTGCCCCGCTGAGCGTCGCAGGGCGGTTGCGCGAGGGCCTGTTCGCAGACCACACCGTCATCCTGACCTCGGCCACACTGGCCATCGGCGCCGCCTTCGAACCCGCCGCCGGCGGCCTGGGCCTGGTTGGCAACGGCGCACCGAGCTGGACCGGCGTCGACGTCGGCTCCCCGTTCGACTACCCGAAGCAGGGCATACTCTACGTCGCCCGGCACCTGCCCAAACCCGGCCGCGGAACGTCCCCCGAGGCCCTGGACGAACTCGAGAAGCTGATCCGCGCCTCCGGCGGAGGCGCCCTGTGCCTGTTCTCCTCGCGGCGCGCCGCAGAGGAAGCAGCCGAGGCCATGCGGCCCCGGCTGGGCCTCAGCATCCTCTGCCAGGGGGAGTCGACCATGACGGCGCTCGTGCGGCAGTTTGCCGACGAACCTGACACGTGTTTGTTCGGCACTATGTCCCTCTGGCAGGGCGTCGACGTCCCTGGCGTGTCCTGCCGGCTGGTGGTCATCGACCGGATTCCCTTCCCGCGGCCGGACGACCCGCTGATGACGGCACGTTCGCGGGCCGTGGCCCAGGCCGGCGGCAATGGCTTCATGGCCGTCTCGGCCACGCACGCCGCCATCCGCCTCGCGCAGGGCGCCGGACGGCTGATCCGCTCGACCTCGGATAAGGGCGTGGTGGCGGTGCTGGATTCGCGGCTCTCCACGGAGCGTTACGGCGGCTTCCTGCGCGCCGCGCTGCCGCCGTTCTGGCCCACCACCGATTCATCGATAGCCATGGCAGCCCTGAAGCGACTGGCGAAAGACTAAGTCCCAAACCGGGGCCGCCACCCTGCGCCGGAAATCCGCCGCGGGGTGGCCGCTCCGAACTGGCGGCATGGCCCGGGACGGCTAAGGGGAGCGCAGTTTAGAGCGAGCGCAGTACCGAGACGACCTTGCCCATGATGACGGCGTGGTCGCCCAGGATGGGCTCGTACTGGGTGTTTTGCGGCAACAGCCACGTGTGGCCGTCCCGCTGGCGGAAGGTCTTGACCGTGGCTTCGTCGTCCAGCAGGGCGGCAACGATGTCGCCGTTCACGGCATCGCCCTGGCGGCGGACAACCACCCAGTCGCCGTCGCAGATGGCGGCGTCGATCATCGAGTCGCCGGCCACTTTGAGCATGAAGAGTTCGCCATGGCCCACGAGCTGGCGGGGCAGCGGCATGACGTCCTCCACCACCTGGTCCGCGAGGATCGGCCCGCCGGCGGCGATGCGTCCGACGAACGGCACCATTGCCGTGTCGGTGGCGCTGGCCAGCTCAGTCACTGACAGGCCGCCGACGGCCCGCAGGCCGCTTGACTTCTCCACACCGGAAATCGGTGTGGTCCCCTCGTCCAGGGTCAGCGGCATGAGCACTTCCATGGCCCGCGGGCGCTTCGGATCACGCCGCAGGTAGCCGAGCTTTTCGAGCTGGGAGAGCTGGTGGGTCACGCTCGAGAGGCTGGCGAGACCGACGGTGTCGCCGATTTCGCGCATGGACGGCGGATAGCCCTTGTCCGTGACGGACCGCTGGATGGTCTCCAGGATTTTCTTTTGCCGGACGGTGAGGCTCTTGGGGGCCCGGGCGGGCTGCGGGCTCCGTGGGGTGGCCCTGCCGCCGGTGGCTTGTGCTGCCATGTTCGCCAACGCCTTTCCGTTCCGCCCGGCTGCAGTGGCTGCTGTCACCGGGAACTTCCGGCCTGAAATGTCAGACCCTGCTGATCAACTACGAATGAATTCCCACGGGTAGTTCGAAAGTGGGAGTTCGAAAGGTTGTCCTGTCCCTCAAAAATAGGCCAGCCGCAGACCTTTTTCAAACATTTGTTCTAGCGAGTCTCGACATCGTTCGTTAGTAAGTGCTAAAACAGAACTAGCAAGATTCGAATATGTGTTCGATTCCGACGATCTGGGTTCGCATGCGATGTTCGGTTCTATGTTCGAAGGTTCGGCCGGTTGGCGGCGAGTACGTGAGTACGCCGGGCGGCAACTTATGGTCCAGGAGGGCTCAGTTCATGTCAGTTTCAAGCGCGTTTGACGGCACTAACATTCAGGGCGTCACGACCCGCCACCGCGGTGTTGGTCCACGTGGCGCAGCGGCTCGCCGCAACATCGGACACGGCAGCCTCGGACACGGCAGTCGCGACCAAGGCGGCATGGGCCAGGGTGGTTCCCTTCACGGCAACGTGTACCCGCTCAACGCCAGGCGCCGCGGCGCCGCGACGTCGCAGGGGCCGCAAGGAGCCGCCGCGGTTTCGGGCGGCCGGACCAAGCAGCCGCCGCTGCGGCTCACCCGGCGCGGACGCTTCGTCTTCTTCGGTGTCCCGCTGATCCTGCTGGCGGCGTTCATCCTGTCGTTCAGCGGATTCCTCAACGCTCCCGCGAAAGCGGCAGATTCCGCAGACCAGCTCTCAGTGACGCCGACCGTATCCGTCACAGTCCAACCGGGGGAGTCCCTCTGGGCCATTGCCGGGTCGGTGGCTCCGGAGCGCGATCCCCGCGACGTCGTGGCCGACATCGTGGAGCTGAACAATCTGGACGCCGCGCGTGTGATGCCGGGCCAGCAACTGTTCGTCCCGTCCAAGTAACCACCCCCCCCGGTGGCGTCGCGGGCGTCACAGTTTCAGCGCCCGTCCCGCTACCACTTAAACTGGTCACGTGACTGACCAGCTTGAGCGCCTCAACCGACTGCCCCTCCGAACTAATCTGCGTGGCCTGCGTCCGTATGGCGCGCCGCAGCTGGACGTCCCCATCCTGCTCAACGTCAACGAGAACACCCATGGGGTCCCGGCCGATGTCCGCGCAGCGATCACCGAGGCCGTGAGTGCCGCCGCTGCCGGGCTGAACCGCTATCCGGACCGCGAATTCACCGAATTGCGAGAAGCCCTCGCGGAATACCTTGGCCACGGGCTGGACGCGGAGAACATCTGGGCCGCGAATGGTTCCAACGAAGTCCTTCAGCAGATCCTCCAGGCCTTCGGCGGCCCCGGCCGGACGGCCCTCGGGTTCCCTCCCACGTATTCGATGTACCCGTTGCTGGCCTCTGGCACGGATACGGAATACGTCGTCGGGGCCCGCGCGTCAGACTATGGGCTCAGCGCGGACTCGGCGGCACAGCAAGTCCGCGAGCTTCAGCCCAACATCGTCTTCCTGTGCTCCCCAAACAACCCCACCGGTACCGGTCTGGGGCTCGATGTCGTCGAGGCCGTCTATGACGCCGGCGAGGCCAGCCAGACCATCGTGATCGTCGACGAGGCCTACCACGAGTTCGCCCACGACGGCACGCCCAGTGCCCTCACCCTGCTGCCTGGCCGGGAGCGGCTCATCGTCTCGCGCACCATGAGCAAGGCCTTCGCCCTCGCGGGTGCGCGGCTCGGCTACATGGCCGCGGCACCGGAGGTCGCTGACGCCCTGCGCCTGGTCCGTCTCCCGTACCACCTTTCCGCCATCACCCAGGCTGCGGCCCTGGCTGCCCTGCACCACCGGGAGGCGCTCATGGCGGACGTCGAGGACATCAAGCGCCAGCGCGACCGGATCGTGTCGGAACTGACGCGGTTGGGCTTGACCCCGGCCGCGTCCGATTCCAACTACGTGTTCTTCGGCGGCCTCGAGAACCCCCATGAGGTTTGGCAGCGGATGCTGGACGCCGGTGTCCTCATCCGCGACGTCGGTATTCCGGGGCACCTGCGCGTCACCGCGGGCACTGAGACAGAAACCACAGCCTTCCTGGAGGCACTTGAACTTATCCTGGCCGGCTCCGCAAAGCCGCAGGCCTAGACTTGGTGGGGAGCCCGATCGTCCCCGCCAGATTGCCCAACACCCTGCCTTCTTCCAAAGGACACATCTACATGAGCACCACCGGATCCACCACCGCCGAGGGCCGGACCGCACGCATGGAACGGACCACCAGCGAGTCCTCGGTCCTGGTCGAGATCAACCTGGACGGCACCGGCGTTTCAGACATCAGCACGTCGGTCCCGTTCTACGACCACATGCTGACGGCCCTCAGCAAGCACTCCCTGATCGACATGACCGTCAAGGCCACCGGCGACACCCACATCGATGTCCACCACACTGTCGAGGACGTGGCCATCACTTTCGGCGAGGTTCTGCGGACCGCCCTGGGCAACAAGGCCGGGATCCGCCGTTTTGGCGAGGCGACCGTTCCCCTCGATGAGGCCCTCGCGCAAGCTGTCGTAGACGTCTCCGGCCGTCCCTACCTGGTCCACGCCGGCGAGCCGGCAGGCCAGGAATACCACCTGATCGGTGGCCACTTTACGGGCTCCCTGACCCGCCACGTTTTTGAGGCGATCACCCTTCACGCCGGGATCTGCCTGCACATGAACGTCACCGCCGGGCGCGACCCCCATCACATCGTCGAGGCCCAGTTCAAGGCCTTTGCCCGTGCCCTGCGCGCAGCCGTCGAGCCGGATCCCCGCGTCGAGGGCATCCCGTCGACAAAGGGTGCTTTGTGACCGGCCCGCTGCTCCGCGACGGGGCCATCATCGACCCCGCCGCCGCGACCAAGCCGGTCTCCCCGCAGGGAAAGCCCACCGTTACGGTGCTGGACTACGGCTCCGGGAATGTCCGGTCCGCCGTCCGCGCGCTGGAGCGGGCCGGCGCCGAAGTCATCCTCAGCTCCAAGGCCGAGGATGTCCTCAATGCCGACGGCCTCGTCGTCCCCGGTGTGGGCGCCTTCGAAACCGTCATGCGCGAACTTAAGGCCGTTGACGCCATCCGGATGATCGGCCGCCGTGTCGCCGGAGGCCGTCCCGTGCTGGCCATCTGCGTCGGGCTCCAAGTGCTGTTCGAGGCCGGCGTCGAACACGGCACCGAAGCCGAGGGCATGGGGGAGTGGCCCGGCAAGGTGGAACTGTTGCCTGCCGACGTCGTGCCCCATATGGGCTGGAACACCGTCGCCGTCCCCGAAGGGTCCAGGCTCTTCGCCGGGGTTGAGGACGAGCGTTTCTACTTCGTGCACTCCTACGGTGTCCAGAAGTGGGACTTCGACGTCATCCAGCCGCGGATGGCTGCTCCGCTGGTGACCTGGTCCGACCACGGTGCCCCGTTCATCGCGGCCGTGGAGAACGGCCCGCTGTGTGCCACCCAGTTCCACCCGGAGAAGTCCGGCGACGCCGGCGCCCGGCTGCTGCGCAACTGGGTCCAGGGCCTGCGCCCCGCAGCCCCGGACCGGACCGCAGCCCCGGAAGGGACCGCCTAGATGTGGTCTCTGGTGCTTATGGGCGTGGCCGGCCTGCTGGTTGGCGGCGGGATCTCCTTCCGCCAGCAGAAAAGTCCGCTCTGGGTGCAGATCGTTTTCTACATCCTCGCCGGCATGTCACTGCTGGCCGCCTACCTCCTGACCCTGCCGGCGTCCTGACCGCCCCCTCCCCACCACCAWCCCCAAGCTGAGGACTCCACGATGACCACCGAAACCCCGCTGCCCGTACTCGAGCTCCTGCCCGCCGTCGACGTTGTCAACGGACAGGCCGTCCGGCTCGTACAGGGCGAAGCCGGCAGCGAGACGAGCTACGGCACCCCGCTGGAGGCCGCCCTCAACTGGCAGCAGCAGGGGGCTGAGTGGGTGCATCTGGTCGACCTGGACGCCGCGTTTGGTCGCGGTTCCAACGCCGAGCTTCTGCGCGAGGTCGTCGGCCGGCTCGATATCAAGGTGGAGCTCTCCGGCGGCCTGCGCGACGACGAATCCCTGGAGAAGGCCCTCGACCTCGGCGTCGCCCGCGTCAACCTGGGCACGGCGGCACTGGAGAACCCGGAATGGACGGCCCGGGTGATCGATCGCTTCGGCGACAAGATTGCCGTCGGCCTGGATGTCCGCGGCACCACCCTCGCCGGCCGGGGCTGGACCAAGGAAGGCGGGGACCTCTGGGACGTGCTCGGCCGCCTCGAGGACGCCGGCTGCGCCCGGTACGTCGTGACTGATGTGACCAAGGACGGCACGCTCCAGGGCCCCAACGTCGAACTCCTGCGCCAGATGGTCGAGAAAACGGGCAAGCCGGTGGTCGCCTCCGGCGGCATTTCCAGCCTCGAGGATCTGAAGGTCCTGCGCTCCCTGGTGCCGCTCGGCGTCGAAGGCGCCATCGTCGGCAAGGCCCTCTACAACGGCAACTTCACCCTGCCCGAGGCCCTCGACGTCGCCGGCCGCCGCTAGCGGCGAAGGTGCCCATGACGCACACCCACGACCCTAATAACCCCCACGAGGCAGTGCAGGCAGGGACCGGGGCCGGTCCCGTCCGGCATCTGCCCGGGCACATCGCGGCGGCCCTCGCCGGCGCCGGCGGGGCCACCGACTCCGCCGGCCAACCCTGGGCAGGGCGCAGCCTGTCCGGCGATGACGCCAAGATCCACAATTTCGACAACGACGACGGCACCGCCGACGCCGGCTATCTGGCGGCTTTGTCCGACCTCGCCGCGGGCACTGGCGACGAAGCGGCCGTGGTGGCCGCGCTGGCCACCGCCCGGGTGTTCGTGCCCATCCTCGCCCAGCTCGCCGAAGAGGGCGAGGCCGCGGCCGGCCCCAACGGGGATCCGCTGCACTCGGACAAGCAGGCCGACATGGCCCTGGTGACGCTCAAGGCGCCGGACGGGCGGACGGCCATGCCGGTGTTCACCTCGGCGGCGTCACTTTCGGCGTGGCACCCGGAGGCCAGGCCGGTCGCCGTGTACGCGGCCCGGGCCGCCTTGTCAGCGGTCGCGGAAGGCGCGGAGCTGCTCGTGCTCGATCCCGGATCGGAAGTGACGTTCGTGGTCCGCCGGCCGGCAGTCTGGGCCCTCGCCCAACAGCAGCCATGGACGCCGTCATACGCCGATCCCGATCTCGCGGGTGCACTCGGGGAAGGCGCGGTTGGCTTTCCGGCGGTCCGCCGTGTTGAAATTCATCCGGGGGGTGGAGTTGCCTCGGCCACGGCCGATGGCAGGCGGCTCCCCGGTGGGGGAGCCGGCCCGGAACTCCGTGTGGTCCTCTATCTTGAAGACGGTCTCGACGCCGCCGGCGTGCAGTCGATCGTCGCCGGCCTCAATAACGCCTGGGCCCGGAATGAAATCTTTGCCGAGCGGGTTGATTCGATCGAGGTCAAGCTGCAGCGCGCAGCACCATAGCTGACGGCCCAACGGGGGGACCTCCCGGTGCTGCCGTGGGCAGTACCAGAAGGATATAGTCCGTGAATTTCGCGCTTTACCGTCAGCTGCTGGCCATCCGGCCCATCAGGCGCCTCCTGTTGGTCGGCATGATCGCCCGCATACCGCACTCGGCGGCCGGTGTCCTGCTGACCCTGCACATCGTCCTGACCCTCGGCCAGGGCTACGCGGCCGCCGGAGCGGCCGCCGCCGTGATGACGATCGGTATCGCTGTCGGCGCGCCCTGGCGCGGACGTCGGGTCGACACCGTGGGGCTGCGGAAGGCGCTGATTCCGTCTGTGGTCTCCGAGGCCGTGATCTGGTCGATCGTGCCGCACGTGTCCTACGAGGCCCTGTTGCCCCTGGTCTTCATCGGGGGCCTGCTGACCCTGCCTATCTTCAGCGTGGTGCGGCAGTCGCTGGGCGTGCTGGCCCCCGGGGAACAGCGCCGGACTGCCTTTGCGCTCGACGCCATCGCCACCGAGCTGGTCTTCATGATCGGCCCGGCCGTCGGGGCCGTCGTCGCCACCAGCGGCCAGTCCGTCCTGGGCCTGACAGTCGTGGGAGTGGCCACATCCGTCGCCGGGCTCTTCCTGATGTGGTTCAACCCGCCCACCCGGAGTGCTTCCCCGGACGCCGGGCTTGAGGCGCAGGAGCTGGAGTGCGCGGAAGCCGCTGTGGTCGCCGCCGCGCCGGCCCATCTGCAGGAGGCCGCAGCCGAACTGGCACCCCTTGCGGCCGCCGCCGAGGAGCGGCGCCGGCGGGGCTCCGGCCTGCGCCACCGGGTCATCCACAACTTCAGCTGGTTCACCGCCGCCGTAGCCGCCGTGTTTGCCGTCGGCGCCGGTGCCGGCATGGTCCTCAGCGGCACCGACGTCGGCATCGTCGCGGCGCTCCAGACCGGCGGCCACCAGGCCGAAATCGGCATCGTGTTCCTCTTCTGGTGCGCGGCCTCGGTGGTGGGCGGCGTCCTCTACGGCGCCATGCACCGGGCCGTTTCCCCGATCCTCCTGTTGCTGGGGATGTCAGCGCTGACGGTCCCGATGGCCTTCGCGACCGACGTCTGGACGCTCAGCCTGCTCGCGTTGCTGCCGGGTCTGCTGTGCGCGCCGGTGTTGTCCGCGGCCTCGGAAAAGGTGGCCGAACTGGTGGATGAAAGCCGGCGCGGCGAGGCGATGGGCTGGTACGGGTCATCGCTCACCGGCGGAGTGGCCCTGGGTGCGCCGCTTGCCGGKCTGTTCATTGACCTCATCGGCCCGTCGGCCGGCTTCGTCTCAGTGGGGTTGGCGGGCGTGGCCCTCTGCCTGGTGGGACTGGCCCTGCAACAGGTCCGGCGCAGCCGCCTGGCCCGCGTCTGAACGCGGGCCGGCCCCACTGCGCCGACCCGGGCACGCGCCCGGGCCGTGCGGACGGAAAATCGTGCGGACGGAAAATCGTGCGAACGGAAAAATAGCGACGCCGGCGGGCGGACCTGGGTGGTCCGCACGCCGGCGTTGTCCTGACTGACGAGTGCTTAGTTGACGGGGCCGGTGTACTTCTCGCCCGGGCCCTTGCCCGGAGCGTCCGGGATGACCGATTCTTCGCGGAAGGCCAGCTGGAGCGAGCGGAGTCCGTCGCGCAACGGTCCAGCGTGCTGTGAGCCGATTTCGGGCGCCGCCGCGGTCACCAGACCGGCGAGGGCGGTGATCAGCTTGCGGGCCTCGTCCAGGTCCTTGAGGTCCTGGGCATTTTCCTCGGCGGCGAGGCCGAGCTTTACCGCGGCGGCGCTCATCAGGTGCACTGCGGCCGTGGTGATGACCTCGATCGCGGGGACTTCCGAGATGTCGCGGATCTGCTGCGAGACGTCCGCCTGGGCGGCCGCGGGCTCGAAGACGTGGGAATTACTATCTGAAGTGCTCATGCTGGTAAGCTTGTCACAGACCGACTAAATGTCGTTATTCTCAAGCTTTTATAGAATGCAGTGTTCTGACTGGCAGTGCTTGTCACTGAAGTTGGCGCCCGGCGACGCATACGTGCGTTGAACGGGTGTCTTTCTGTAGAGTTGGCTTTAGTTTGCAAGCGGAGTTCTCTCCCACCCGCGTCAGCCGCGAAACTTCCTTCGGGAAGCCCCTCCTGTCCAGGAGTCAAGGTTGCCGGGTACCTGGTCGGGCACTACCTCGGACTCCGGTCCGCAGGAAGTGCATGTTGCCCCATTGAGGGCGGCAGTTCCGATCTCGAGGCCTTCGATTGCTCCGGCAATTGGGGGCCTTCTCTTTTTGCCGGTGGAATACCCCTCACGAACACAGGAGCTTTAACATTAGCGAGCCAAGAATCAATGAGCGTATCCGCGTCCCCGAGGTGCGGCTGGTCGGCCCTGCAGGCGAACAAGTAGGAATTGTCCGTATTGAGGATGCCCTGCGTTTGGCTGCCGAGTCCGATCTTGATCTCGTTGAAGTTGCACCGCAGGCGAAGCCTCCGGTGTGCAAGCTGATGGACTTCGGCAAGTACAAGTACGAAGCCGCTGTCAAGGCACGCGAGGCCCGGAAGAACCAGACCAACACGGTCCTGAAGGAAATCCGTTTCCGCCTGAAGATCGACACCCACGACTACGAAACGAAGCGCGGCCACGCGCTCCGCTTCCTCGGTGCCGGCGACAAGGTCAAGGCCATGATCCAGTTCCGCGGCCGCGAGCAGCAGCGCCCCGAGATGGGCATCCGCCTGCTCCAGCGCTTCGCCGACGACGTCGCCGAAGTTGGTGTGGTGGAGTCCAGCCCGCGCATCGATGGCCGCAACATGGTCATGGTGGTTGGCCCGCTGAAGAACAAGGCCGAAGCCAAGGCGGAGGCCCGCCGCGCAACGCAGCGCGCAGAAGCCAAGGCTGAGAACGAAGCCAAGGCTTCGGGACGCGTCGATGTCTCCGGTGGCAACGCCCCGCTGACCCAGACGCTGTCGGACCTCCTGCCGGAAGGCTACGTCGTATCGCCGGAGGCACCCGCAGCGGAGGCCCCCGTCGAAGAAGCCAAGGTCGAAGAAGCCAAGGTCGACGAGACCAAGGTCGAAGAGACCAAGGTTGAAGAAGCCAAGGTTGAAGCGGCTCCGGTCGAAGAGACCAAGGCCGACGAGGCCCCCGCCCAGGACGCGGCGGCGGAAACCGCTCCGAAGGCAGCCGAGGAGCCGGCAGCAGCGAAGGCTCCGGCCGCTCCGAAGGCAGCCGAGAAGCCGGCAGCAGCGAAGGCTTCCGCGGCTCCGAAGGCCGCAGAGAAGCCTGCAGCAGCCAAGGCTCCCGCGGCTCCGAAGGCCGCTCCGGCCCCGGCGGCAGCGAAGGCTCCCGAGGAAAAGGCAGCCGCTCCGGCAGCAGCACCGAAGCCGGTTGCTGCTCCGAAGCCGGTACCCAGGCCCGCAGCGCCGAAGCCCGCCGCACGGCCGGCCGCCCCCCGGGCAGCCGCCAAGCCTGGCACCAAGAAGACCAACTAGTTCACGGCTGCCGGACAGCAATGTCCGGCAGCAGGCAACCAGCACGCCGCCCGCAGGGGTGGCTGCACGAAAGAGCTGCAGACTTTTCTGCGGATACGTAAGGAGATCGGTTCCCATGCCGAAGATGAAGACCCACAGCGGTGCTAAGAAGCGCTTCAAGCTGACCGGTACCGGCAAGCTGCGCCGCCAGCAGGCCAACCGCCGCCACTACCTCGAGCACAAGTCCTCCCGGCTGACCCGTCGCCTTGCCGGCGACAAGATCGTCTTCAAGGGCGACGCCAAGGTCATCCGGAAGATGCTCGGCATCTAAGTTCCAAGTTCTCTGACTGTTCGCCACCTGGCAGCAGTCAACTACCAAAAAGGCTTCTCAGGCCAGCCGGACCGTTCCGGCAGTAGACGCTTGGGATCAGAAATTTTCTAAGGAGTACGCACGTGGCACGTGTGAAGAGGGCGGTTAACGCCCACAAGAAGCGCCGGGTTATCCTCGAACGCGCAAAGGGTTACCGCGGACAGCGTTCACGCCTGTACCGCAAGGCAAAAGAGCAGCTGCTGCACTCGTTTGTGTACAGCTATGGTGACCGCAAGAAGAAGAAGGGCGACTTCCGCCGTCTTTGGATCCAGCGCATCAACGCTGCATCCCGCGCCAACGGCCTGACCTACAACCGCCTGATCCAGGGCCTGAAGGCCGCTGAGGTTGAGGTTGACCGCCGTATGCTGGCCGAGCTGGCCGTTTCCGACGCCAACGCCTTCGCCGCGCTGGTCAAGGTCGCCAAGGACTCGCTGCCTGCCGACACGTCCGCTCCGGCCGTCCAGGCTGAGGCTGCTCCGGCTCCCAAGGCTGCCAAGAAGGCTCCCGCGAAGAAGCCTGCTGCCAAGAAGGCCGCCGACGAGGCTGCAAAGTAGTTCCTCCCGCAGTTGAAAGACTGCCTCGTTCAAGAGCCGGCTGGAATAGCCACTAAGGTTCTTATATGAACGAAACCGGGCGCCCGCAAGACTTTCCACTCTCCAACCCCCGAGCTGATCGGATGAGGAAGGTGGCACAGCTTGCCGGGCGCCCGGCCCGTTTAAAGCGTCGCGAGTTCCTGGCCGAAGGCCCGCAGGCGGTCCGAGAGGCCTTGGTCCTGCACCGGAAGAAGATCGCCGCGGGGGAGCCCGGCATCGTCTATGAGGTGTACGCCACCGAGGCCTGCCTGGACCGCCACCCGGAGCTGGAGCAGCTGGCCGAGGGAACCCACGCGCACCTCGCAACCGACGAAGTGATCGCTGCGATGGCGGACACCGTCACCCCACAGGGCATCGTCGCCGTCTGCGGCTTCCTGGACGTCAGCCTTGAGCACGTGCTCGACGCCGGCCCGCGGCTGATTGCCGTCCTGTGCCAGGTCCGGGACCCCGGCAACGCCGGCACCGTGCTGCGGGCGGCCGACGCCGCCGGCGCCGACGCCGTCATCCTGACCGGCTCGAGCGTGGACATCTACAACCCCAAGGCCGTGCGGTCGACGGCGGGTTCCCTGTTCCACCTGCCCGTCGTCCTCGGCGCGGAGGTCGAGGAAGTCGTGGCCCGCTGCCGGGAGCGTGGCGTCGGCGTGCTGGCCGCGGACGGCAAGGGACAACTGGACCTGGACCGTCTCCAGGACGAGAACGCCGCCCGCCGCCTGGGGGCCTCCGCCGCCGAATCGGTGTACGCGTTGGAACAGCCGACCGCCTGGCTCTTCGGCAACGAGGCCCAAGGCCTGTCCGAGGACGAGATCGCGCTGGCCGACCACCGCGTGGCCGTGCCGGTGTACGGG
>NZ_JBFTZL010000108.1:0-12997 GCF_056406825.1 Arthrobacter sp. P1_A5
CCGCTGGGCTTAGGCTGTCCGCCCACGGACAGTGCCGGGATCATTGACCGGATCCGGGAACTGGAAGACTCCGCTGGGCTTAGGCTGTCCGCCCACGGACAGTGCCGGGATCATTGACCGGATCCGGGAACTGGAAGACTGGAAGTCCGCCGCGTCCGCGGAACAGGCCCGGCTCGCAGTGGCCTTCGACCTGCTCCAACGCCGCGAACAAGCCCGGCTCGGGGTCCCGGCCGAGAAGCTCGGCGCCGGGATCGGCGCGCAGATTGCCCTGGCCCGGCGCGAATCACCCGCCAGGGGCGGCCGGCTCCTCGGCCTGGCCAAGGCCCTGATCACCGAGATGCCGCACCCGCTCGCCGCCCTGCAGACAGGGCAGCTGAACGAATGGCGCGCCACCCTCCTCGTGCGTGAAACCGCGTGCCTGCGCGCCGCGGACCGGGCCGCCGTCGACGCCGAACTCGCCGCCGATTCGGGCGCGCTGGCGGGCAAGGGCGACCGGGGCATTGTGGCCGCGGCCCAGGCCGCCGCGTACCGGCGTGATCCCCGCTCCGTCACCGAACGCGCCGCGCACGCCGGCGCCGAGCGGCACGTCAGCCTCCGCCCCGCCCCCGACACCATGTGCCACCTCACCGCCCTGCTACCCGTGCCGGGCACGCCGACACCCTCCGCGCCGCCGGGGACCCGAGGGGCCGCGGGCAGCTCATGGCCGATGCCCTGGTCGAACGCACCACCGGCACCCCCGGCGGGATCAGCGGCGTCGAGATCCAGCTCGTCATCACCGACCGCGCCCTCTTCCACGCCGGCGCCGAACCCGCCCGGCTCCCCGGCTACGGCACCGTCCCCGCCGGCTGGCCCCGGGAACGCATCGGCGCCGGGACGGACGCCAAGGACCGGGACTTCAAGACCTGGCTCCGGCGGCTCTACACCCACCCCGGCACCGGCGAGCTTGTGGGGATGGACTCCCGCGCCCGGCTCTTCCCGCCCGGCCTGCGCCGCTTCATCCAGGCCCGCGACGACACCTGCCGCACCCCCTACTGCGACGCGCCCATCCGCCACCTGGACCACATCATTCCCCGGCACACCGGCGGCCCGACCACCACGGACAACGCCGCCGGCCGCTGCGAAGCCTGCAACCACACCAAAGAAACCCCCGGCTGGAAAGCACGCCCCAGCCCCGGAGCCGCACCCGGATCCGCCTCGAGCATTGGCGCTCGGCACACCATCGAACTCACCACCCCCACCGGCCACACGTACCGTTCCACCGCGCCGCCCCTGCCCGGATAGCCTGCCGGCGAAGCGAGCGTGGATTCCCGTCGCCGGCGCCGGGATGAGCTCCACCGCGCGAAGACGCTCAAGGGTATGCGGCCCTCAGGCTCACTGGCGGCCTGAGCGGCGAACAGGCCACAAGCCTTCCCKAGCTGCATGCACGAAAAAGCCGCCCGCCGATCGAAACGAWCAGCGGGCGGCTTTAGGGCAACTCGTCGGCGGCCTTTAGCGCGCGCCGATCTCCTCCGGCTCGGGCTCGCTGTCGGCCGAAGCTGAGGCCGAAGCCGCGGGCCGGAGCTTGGCGCCCTCGACGTCGACGTCCGGCAGGATCCGGTCCAGCCAGCGGGGCAGCCACCACGCCTTGTCGCCGAGCAGGTACATCACGGCCGGAACGATCGTCATGCGGACTACAAACGCGTCCACCAGGACACCGAAGGCCATCGCGAAGCCCAGCGGCCGGACCATATTCAGGTGCGAGAAGATGAAGCCGGCGAACACGCTGACCATGATGATGGCCGCGGCGGTGACCACGGACGCGGCATGGCTGAAGCCGGTGCGGACCGCATGCCGGGCCGATTCGCCATGCATGAAGGACTCACGCATGCCCGAGGTGATGAACACCTGGTAGTCCATGGCCAGCCCGAACAGGACGCCGATCAGGATGATTGGCAGGAAGCTCAGCACGGCGCCCGGGTTTTCGACGCCGAACACCGTTCCCAGCCAGCCCCACTGGTAGACCGCGACGACGGCTCCGAAGGCGGCCGCGAGCGAGAGCAGGAAACCGCCTGTGGCCAGCAGCGGCACCACGATCGAGCGGAACACGAGCAACAGCAGGATCAGGGACAGCCCGACGACGATGGCCAGGTACGGGGGCAGGGCATCGCCGAGTTTGGCGGAGACGTCGACGTTGCCGGCAGTCTGCCCCGTGAGGCCGATGCTGACCCCAGTGGAATCCTTGATGCGGTCCTTTTCGGCGCGCAGCTCGGAGACCACCTGGACAGTGCTCGCGCTGGCCGGGCCCTCCCGGGGGATGACCTGGAACACCGCGGTGCGGCGGTCCTCGCTCAGCGCCACCGGAATGGCGGCGGTGACGTTGCCAGTACCGCGGAGGATGTCGGCGACGTCGAGCTGCTTGGCTGTGGCTTCCTCCGCGCTCAGGCCGGCCGGGAAGTCGCCCACCACCACGATCGGGCCTGTCATGCCTTCGCCGAAGCTGCGGCCGGTGACGTCATAGGCCTTGAACGCCTGCGACTCCACGGGCTCGGACCCGCCGTCGGGCAGCGCGAGCCGCAACTGGCTGGCCGGCAGCGCCACGATGCCCAGCAGCAGGACACCGGCCAGCAGTGCCAGAACCGGGTGCCGGGTGACGAGTCCGCCCCAGCCCTGTTTGCTGCGGCGTTCGTCGCGGGCACGGTCTGCGCTCTCGTGGCCGGGGGCGGCATTGTGCTTCTCCGCCTTGGCCCAGACGCGGCGGGAAATGAGTCGGGGCCCGATCAGGGACAGCATGGCAGGGGTGAGGGTCAGGGCGACGACGACGGCGACGGCCACCGTTGCGGCGGCGGACAGGCCCATCACGGCCAGGAAGGGCAGGCCCGGAATCACGAGGGCCGCGAGGGCGATGATGACGGTCAGGCCCGCGAACAGCACCGCGTTGCCGGAGGTGCCGGTGGCGAGGGCGACGGATTCCTCGCCGTCCATGCCGGCCAGGAGCTGGCCGCGGTGCCGGTTGACGATAAACAGCGAGTAATCGATGCCGACGGCGAGGCCCAGCATGAGCGCCAGCATCGGGGAGATGGAACTCATGTCGACGGCGCCGCTGAGGGCGAAGGTGCCGCCGACGCCCACTGCCACACCGACCAGGGCCATCAGCAGGGGGAGTCCGGCGGCGATCAGGGTTCCCAGCATGACGATCAGCACCAGCGCCGCGATGGCGATGCCGAGGACCTCCGAGATGCCGAACAGCTCGGAGACGTCCTCCGTGATTTCCTTGCTGGCCAGGGCGGTCACGCCGGCAGAGGAGACTTCGTGGGCGATGTCCTGGACCTGCTGGCGCACGGCGGGGGCCAGCCCGTTGATCGAGGTCTTGAACTGGACCTGGGCGATTGCCGCGGTGCCGTCCTCGGACACGAACCGCATGCCCTGCGAGGCCTCGAGCTGGCGTTTGGCCAGGGCGAGCTTGGCCGCGCCGGCCTGGAGTTCCTTGGTCCCGGCGTCGAGCTTCTCCTGGCCCGCGGCGAGGGCAGCTTTCTGCTGGCCAAGCTGGGCGTCGATGGCCTCGGCGGACATGCCGGCCGCGGTCATCTGCTGCTCGGCGGCGGACAGCTGGGCCTTGCCGGYGGCCAGCCGGGCGGCSGACGCATCCAGCTGCGCCTGTCCTGCGGATGCCTGCTGCTCGCCGGCGGCAAGGTCCGTGACGGCCTTGTCCAGCTGGGCCTGCGTGGCGAACGGGTCCACGGTGCCCTGAACATCGGGGAGGGCTTTCAGCTTGGTCAGCGCAG
The DNA here is from genome assembly GCF_056406825.1 of Arthrobacter sp. P1_A5. Lineage (NCBI taxonomy): Bacteria > Bacillati > Actinomycetota > Actinomycetes > Micrococcales > Micrococcaceae > Arthrobacter > Arthrobacter sp. P1_A5. The sequence goes on from NZ_JBFTZL010000108.1 coordinate 3,762, forward strand.
CCGAGACCGCGTCCTTGCCGGCCTGCGTGAACTGGCCGTTCTGCGACTCGAACACGATGCCTGCCGAGCCGCCGGAGGACTTGGGCAGCTCCTGCTTCAGCTTGTCCGCCATCTGCTGGGTTTCAGTGCCGGGGATCTGGAAGTTGTTGGACATGGTGCCGTGGAAGGCCGCAGCCGCGCCGCCGACGGCCACCAGGACGGCGAGCCAGAGGGAGATGACGAGCCAGCGGTGGCGGTAGGAGAACTTGCCGAGACGGTAGAGCAACAGGGCCATGTCAGTGCCGATCTGGGGAAGGGGTGGCGGGGGAATGGGACGCGAATCCGGAGCCGAGGAGGCCCATCGAATCGATCAGGAGCTGGCGCAGGACGGACAGGGACTCGGGAGTCAGGTCGCCGCCGCAGCGGGCGAACCAGACATCCATGGCAGCTTTTCCGCACGAGATGACGGAGCCGGCGAGGGCGCGGAGGTAGAGCTCGTCGACGTCGCCGGCCGCCGTCAGCGCAAAGCGTTCGCGGGCGGCGTCGATGATCTGTTCGGTGCAGTGGTCCCAGGCTTCCAGCTCGGAGCGGCTGAGCTGGGGGTTGGTCTGGCCCAGGCTGTAGAGCTCGGCCACCGGTGCGACGGTCATGGGATCGGCCAGTTCAACGAGGGCTGCGCGGGCCGATTCCAGGATTGGCTCGCCGGCCGGGCGGAGCCGGAACTGCTGAAGTGCCGTGTCCAGGAAGCCGAACGTCACCGAGGCGAGGGCCGCCTCGGTGCTGCCGAAGTAGTTGAAGAACGTGCGGCGGGAGATCCCGGCGGCGTCGGCGATGTCCTCCACCGTGAAGTTTCCAGGTCCCCGCGTGCGGAGCAGGTCCATGGCGGCGTCCGTGATGGCCTGCCGGGTAGCGGCCTTGTTCAGTTCGCGGCGCGAGGGGACACCGGGGTCGCCGGATGCGGCGGAGGGGAAGGGCGATGGGGACACGCGCTTACACTACGTGCATGTTTGCACTCTGGGCAAGTATTTTCCAGAGTGGGGCTGGCAGGGTCTGCGCTCAAGGCTTGAGCTGGGCTGCCGCGTTGCCGGAATTGGTCAGGGAGCGGACGGTCAGGCCCATGACTTCGCCGAGGACGGCGTCGCCCCGGTGGCCCGGGATGTCATTCGAAGTGACGATCAGCATGCCAGAGCCTATCCACCTCTGCCGCCATTTTGCCCACCTTTTGCCCTCTGGGCGTCCCTGCCGGATTCACAGGAAAGTGAAAGCTGGGAAACAGCTATCTCTGCTGGGGCAGGTGCAGACTGGAGATGCTCGTGGGGCAGCCTTCCCCGGACGAACCATCAGCTTCAAGCGCCGTCACCGCGCGGCAGATCCAGGAGACAGCAGATGTCACGCACAACGAAAATCGCACTCGGCCTCGGGGCGGCGGCCGTTGCACTGGGTGCAGGGCTCGGGGTCGCCGGGATGGCCTCCGCCACCACGACGCCGACGCCCACCCCGACACCCAGCTCGAGTGCTCCCGGGAACAACTTCGCCGACGGCTACGGCATGCGCGGCGGACACCGCGGCCACGGCGGTGCGGAGTTCGGCGCCCGCGCCAAAGAACTCGCCGCCAAGCTCGGCGTCGACGAGGCGAAGGTCACCGACGCCCTGAAGACTTTCCGCGAAGCCAACAGGCCGGCCACCCCGCCGGCCCCGGGGCAGAAGCCGGACCGCGCCGCAATGGAGAAGGCCCTGGCCGCTTCCCTGGCGAAGTCGCTCGGCCTCGATGAAGCCAAGGTCACCGCTGCCCTGGAGGAATTGCGTACCGCGGAACAGGCCAATCACGCCGCGGCACTGAAGCCCCGGCTGGACCAGGCCGTCAAGGACGGCACCCTGACCCAGGCAGAAGCGGACGCAGTTACCAAGGCCGCCGAAAAGGGTGTGATCGGCGGACACTAGGCCCGTGCGGACCCGGGCCGAGGCCGGTTAAAGCCGAAGCCGGAAAACCAGAGAAGTCCCCGGGGATTCCCGGGGACTTCTCTGGTGAACACTCGTTCTGTTGTTACGCCCTGGCGTCAGCCAGTTCCCGCTCGTCCCGTCCTGCCGCGGGAGTGGCGGCGGCGGAGGGATCGACGGCGGCGGTGCCATCGACGTCGTCGCTAAACGGATCGCCGTTCCGCGGCGCGTTGTACAGCCTTTCGTCCAGGATGCCCTGGCGCTTGGCCACAATCGCCGGGATCAGTGCCTGCCCGGCCACGTTGACGGCGGTGCGTCCCATGTCCAGGATCGGGTCGATGGCCAGCAGCAGGCCGACGCCGGCCAGCGGCAGTCCCAGCGTGGAGAGCGTCAGCGTCAGCATCACGACGGCGCCCGTGGTGCCGGCGGTCGCGGCCGAGCCGAGGACCGACACCAGCGCGATCAGCAGGTACTGGGTGAAGTCGAGCTGGATGCCGAAGAACTGGGCCACGAAAATCGCCGCCACGGCCGGGTAGATCGCCGCGCAGCCGTCCATCTTGGTGGTCGCGCCGAGCGGCACGGCGAAGGAGGCGTAGGCGCGGGGGACACCCAGGCTTCGTTCGGTCACGCGCTGGGTCAGCGGCAGGGTGCCGATSGAGGAGCGGGAGACGAAGGCSAGCTGSACSGCCGGCCACACSCCGGAGWAGTACTGCTTGAYGGACAGKCCGTGGCTGCGGAYCAGSACSGGGTASACMMCGAACAGCACGAGCGCCAGGCCGATGTAGATCGCCACGGTGAACTTGCCGAGCGAGCCGATGGTGTCCCAGCCGTAGACGGCCACGGCGTTGCCGATCAGGCCGATCGTGCCCAGCGGCGCGATACGGATGATCCACCAGAGGACCTTCTGGATGACGGCGAGGGCGGAGGAGTTCAGGGCCAGGAACGGTTCGGCCGCCTTGCCCACTTTCAGCGCGGCGATGCCGACGGCGATCGCGATCACCAGGATCTGGAGGACGTTGAAGCTCACGGCGGTGGTGGCGACGCCGTCAGTGACGGTGGTGGTCGCGCTGAGGCCCAGGAAGTTCTTCGGGAACAGCCCGGTCAGGAAGGCCCACCAGTCACCGGACTTGCCGGCGTACTTCGCTTCCTGGCTGATGCCGGTTCCGGCGCCGGGCTGCAGCAGCACGCCCAGGCCGATGCCGATCAGCACGGCGATCAGCGAGGTGATCGCGAACCAGAGCAACGTGTTCCAGGCCAGCCGGGCGGCGTTGGAAACGGCGCGCAGGTTGGAGATTGAGCTGACGACGGCGGTGAAAATCAGGGGGACCACGGCGGTCTGCAGCAGCGAGACGTAGCTCGAGCCGATGGTCTGCAGCGTGGTGCCTAGGGCGTTGGGGTTGGCCTTGGTGCTGCCGGTGTACTTGGCCAGCAGGCCAAGGCCCAGGCCGACGATCAKGGCGGCAATGATCTGGAAGCCGAACGAGCCGGCCCATTTGGGCAGCTGGAACCCGGTCTTTCCAGCGGGTGCGGGGGTGCTTGTCTGAGTGGTCACCGGAACACGCTAGGACCGTTGCCGATAGCATGACGAACGGATGTTGAGAAATGTTACGGCGCCACAGGTGGCCCCGCGCCTCGGAATGCCCGGGATTGCCGCGCCGGCAGGGGCTTTTGTGAAGTTATTCCGGCGAGCGGTGTGGCGATTGTCTCGTCGCCGGACGGCCCGTACCGCCCTGTGAGGCGCGAGATGACAATTCGCGGCAATGCTCTGGAGAAACACTGCCGCGAACTGCCATCTCAACGGCCTTGGGGGGTTTACCCCAGGAGCGCGCGCTTGAGGGTGTCCAGGCCCACCGAGCCGATGTTCAGGGCCTTCGTGTGGAACGCCTTGAGATCGAAGCCGGGGCGGGATTCCAGCTCTTCCCGGATCTGCTCCCAGAGGCGCTGGCCGACCTTGTAGGACGGGGCCTGTCCCGGCCAGCCCAGGTAGCGGGTGAACTCGAACTTCAGCTGCCCCTCGCTGATCGGCAGGTTGGCGCGGAGGAAGTCAAAGCCCTTCTCCGAGGTCCAGATGCCGCTGCCCCAGCGCTCGGGGACTTCGAGTTCCAGGTGCACGCCGATGTCGAACACCACGCGGGCCGCACGCATGCGCTGCATGTCCAGCATGCCCATGTGGTCGCCCGGATCATTGAGGTAGCCGAGCTCCTGCATGAGCTTCTCCGCGTAGAGTGCCCAGCCTTCGCCATGGCCCGAGGTCCAGCACACACTGCGGCGCCACTTGTTCAGCAGCTCCCGGCGGTATGTGGCGGTGGCGACCTGGAGGTGGTGGCCGGGCACGCCCTCGTGGTACACGGTGGTTGTTTCGGCCCACGTGGTGAAGGTGTCTTCACCGGCCGGCACGGACCACCACATGCGGCCCGGGCGGCTGAAGTCCTCCGAGGGACCCGTGTAGTAGATGCCGCCTTCATCGGTGGGCGCGATCCGGCACTCCAGCGTCTTCATGACGTCCGGGATCTCGAAGTGGACGCCGGCGAGCTCCGCGACGGCTTTGTCGGACAGTTCCTGCATCCAGGCCTGGAGGGCGTCGGTGCCCTTGAGCTGGCGGGCGGGATCGTTGTTGAGGATCTCTTTGGCTTCCTCCACCGTGGCGCCGGGCCGGATTTCGCCTGCCACCCGTTCCTGTTCGGCAATGAGGCGGTCGAGTTCCTGGACGCCCCATGCGTAGGTTTCCTCCAGGTCCACGGTGGCGCCGAGGAAGTCCCGGGAAGCCAGGGCGTAGCGGGCGCGGCCCACAGCGTCCTTGGCCGGGGCGACGGGCAGGAGCTCGGACTCGAGGAAACCTGCGAGCCGGGAGTACGCCACCCGGGCAGCTGCCGCGCCGGTGTCGAGCCGGGACTGCAGTTCCGCCGGGAGCGGGCCGTCCGCGGTCTTGGCGCCGGCGGCGAGCTTGGCGAAGAAGCCGTCGTCCGCGGCGTGCTTGGTGGCCTGCTCGATCACGATCGAAACCTGGCGGGCCGCGGCGACTTTGCCGTCCTGCATCGCCGAACGCAGCGACTCGATGTAGCCGTCGATTGCGGCGGTGACATTGTGGGCCCGGCCTGCGATATGCTCCCACTGCCCGGCGGTATCCGTCGGCATGAGGTCAAAGATCGCGCGGATGTCCTGGGACGGGGAGGCGATGTTGTTCAGATCGGCCGTGGCCCAGCCCGATTCGTGGATTTCCAGCTGCAGGCCCAGCCGCTCGCGCATGGCGTCGAGCGTGACGGCGTCGACGTCGTCAGCCGGCTCCAGCCCGTCCAGCGCCGCAAGTGCCTCGCGGGCGGCGGCCGCGAATTCCTCGTGGCCGGCGGGGGAGAAGTCCTGGTACTCCGTCTCGTGCCCGGGCAGGCCAAGTTCGGTGGCGAAGCTCGGGTTAAGCCGGATCAGGGTGTCCGTGTAGGCGTCGGCGACGGCGTCAATGGCTGTCTGCTGGCGCGCGGGGGCAGTGTTGTCTGAGGCGATGATTTCGGTAGTCACCCGACGAGACTAGCCCGGCCGCCGTGGTTATGAAAGAGTCACTGAACTTTTTCGCGTGCAACTTTCCCGTGCAGATTTCGGCTGCGGGCCGGCCCTGCCAGGACGCTGAACCGGGTCGGCTCAGCCCAGGCTGCGGCGCCAGGCCTGCGGACCGGGCCTCGGCGCCAGCCGAAGCTGCTGCCGGCGGACCCAGTGCCGGACGCCGGGGCTTTCCGGTGCTGCCTGCTGGGTCTGCCCCAGGGACAGCACGACGGCGGTCAGCGCCGCCAGCTCTTCCGGCGTCGGCTGACCCTTGGCGACAGAGAACAGGATCCCGKGCGCGGCGTCGCTGCTTACCGCGTCGGCAGGTTCGTCGGGTTCGGCCATGGGGCTCACAGCGGGATGTTCCCGTGCTTCTTGGCGGGCAGGGCGGCCCGCTTGTCCCGGAGGGCGCGCAGGCCCTTGATGATCTGCAGCCGGGTCTCGGACGGTGCGATAACCGCGTCCACATAGCCGAGCTGGGCGGCCTGGTACGGGTTGAGCAGCTCTTCCTCGTACTGGCGGATCACCTCGGCGCGCTTTGCCTCGACGTCGCCGCCGTCCTCCGCCACCGCGGCGAGTTCGCGGCGGTACAGGATGTTCACGGCACCCTGGGCGCCCATGACGCCGATCTGGGCGGTGGGCCAGGCGAGGTTGAGGTCCGCGCCGAGCTTCTTGGAGCCCATCACGATGTAGGCCCCGCCGTAGGCCTTGCGGGTGATCACGGTCAGCTTGGGCACGGTGGCCTCGGCATACGCGTAGAGCAGCTTGGCGCCGCGGCGGATGATGCCCTGGAACTCCTGGTCCTTGCCCGGCAGGAAGCCCGGCACGTCCACGAGCGTGATGATGGGGATGTTGAAGGCATCGCAGTGCCGGACGAAGCGTGCGGCCTTTTCCGAGGCCGCAATGTCCAGGGTGCCGGCGAACTGCATGGGCTGGTTGGCCACGATGCCCACCGTGTGGCCCTCGACCCGGCCGTAGCCGATGATCACATTCGGGGCATAGAGGGACTGCATCTCAAGGAAGTGGGCGTCGTCGACAATTTGCTCGATGACCTTGCGCATGTCGTACGGCTGGTTGGCCGAGTCCGGGATCAGCGCGTCCAGGGCGAGGTCGTCGTCGTCGACCTCCAGTTCCTGCTGGTGCTCCAGCACCGGGGCCTCGGCGAGGTTGTTGGAGGGCAGGAAGTCGAGCAGTTCGCGGACGAACTCGACGGCGTCGGCCTCGTCGGAGGCCAGGTAAGTCGAGGTGCCGGTGTTGGCGTTGTGCTGCCGGGCGCCGCCGAGGGTTTCCATGTCCACGTCTTCGCCGGTGACGGTCTTGATGACGTCCGGGCCGGTGATGAACATGTGCGAGGTCTTGTCCACCATGACCACRTAGTCGGTCAGGGCGGGGGAGTAGGCCGCGCCGCCGGCGGASGGGCCCATGATGAGGGAGATCTGCGGGACGACGCCGGAGGCGTGGACGTTGTTGCGGAAGATGTCCGCGAACATCGCCAGGGAGGCGACACCCTCCTGGATGCGGGCACCGCCGCCGTCGAGGATGCCGACCACGGGGCAGCCGTTGCGCAGCGCGAACTCCTGGACCTTGACGATCTTTTCGCCGTTGACCTGGCTCAGCGAGCCGCCGTAGACGGAGAAATCCTGGCTGTAGACCGCGACCGGGCGGCCGTCCACCGTGCCGTAGCCGGAGACGAGGCCGTCGCCGAGGGGCTTCTTCTTCTCCATGCCGAACGCGGTGGAGCGGTGCACGGCCAGCGCATCGAATTCGACGAAGGAGCCGGCGTCCAGCAACAGGTCGATGCGCTCGCGGGCGGTGTTCTTGCCGCGCGCGTGCTGCTTGGCGATCGCTTCCGGGCCGGAGGGCTGTTCGGCACGGGCCTGGCGGTCGCGGAAATCCGCAATCTTTCCCGCAGTCGTGGTCAGATCGTGGCTCATCAAGTTTCTCCGGCTCTGTCGCAAGGTTGTACGGCGCCCGTCGCGTGGGGTCCTTTGGCTGGAATCCACAAAAGCAGGGCTCTGCTGGCAAGTCTAGTGACGGTATTGGCCGGTGCCGCTGTAGGGAACCTACAATTTTCCCGCCGCGAAGCTCCCTCACCGCTTTGTTACCCGCCAGTAACATTCGTCGGCTAGAGTGTGGGCATGACTTCAAGCAACGATGCTTCGGGCACCGCCGCAGGGCCGTACCAGGCCGCCGGTTCCCTCCAAGGCCGCACTGTCCTCATCTCCGGGGGCAGCCGTGGCATCGGCCTGGCCATCGCGCTCCGCGCGGCTCGGGACGGCGCCAACATTGTCCTGATGGCCAAGACCGGTCAGCCCCACGCCAGGCTGGAGGGCACCGTGTATACCGCCGCCGAACAGATCGAGGCCGCCGGCGGCCAGGCCCTGCCGCTGGTCGGCGACGTGCGCAACGACGCCGACGTCGCCGGTGCAGTCGGCGCCGCCGTGGACCACTTTGGCGGGATCGACGTCGTCATCAACAATGCATCCGCGATTGACCTCTCCACCACCGACGACGTGGATATGAAGCGCTACGACCTCATGCAGGACATCAACGTGCGCGGGACGTTCCTGCTCTCGAAGATGGCGCTGCCGGCCCTGCGCGCCTCTGGGGCCGGGCACATCCTCACCCTCTCCCCGCCCCTGAACCTGGATCCGAAGTGGGCCGGCCTGCACCTGGCCTACACCATGGCCAAATACGGCATGAGCCTGACCACGCTGGGGCTGGCCGAGGAACTCAAGGCCGACGGCGTCGCCGTGAACTCACTCTGGCCGTGTACCTTGATCGACACCGCGGCCATCCGCAACATGCCCGGCGGCGACACGATCGTCAAGGGCGCCCGCAGCCGCGAAATCATGGCCGACGCCGCCCACGCCGTGCTGACCGGCGGCAACGCGGTCCCCGCCCACGGCAGCCGGAGCGGCAACTTCTATACCGATGAGCAGGTTCTCGCGGCGGCAGGGGTGACGGACTTCAGCCCGTACAGCCTCGGCGCGCCGGAGGCCCAGCTGGTCCCGGACATCTTCCTCTGAACTTGCTGGGTCTTTTGTGGCCGTCTGCCCCGCGGAATTTCCCCTCATTKGGCGCCCGGGCGCCGGAATCAGTGGTGTGTTCGGCCGACACGCCGGACATCCCGGCCAAAGGTGGGGAGTTTCGGCGGAGGCATTGAGGCAGACGGCCGGGGCCCCGGTGCGCTTTCCTCGGTAGGATTCAAGGATGGATGCCGCGCAGGAAACCCCGGACCGTCCGCCCCTGGACCTGAGTGCCCTCAGCGATGAGGCGTTCCTGTCCGCCAACGGAATTCCGCGCCTGAGGGTGCTTGAGTCCACCGGCTCCACCAACGCCGACCTCCTCCGCGGGGTGACCGAGGATCCCGGTGCGTGGCCGGACCTGTCAGTGCTGACCGCCGAGTACCAGAGCGACGCGCGCGGCCGGCTCGACCGCCGGTGGGAGGCGCCGGCCCGCAGCTCGGTCTCCGTCTCCCTGGTGCTCCTGCCGGTCAACGGGACCGGCCGGCCGCTGCCGACCCACAGGTACTCCTGGCTCTCCCTCCTGGCCGCCCTCGCCCTGCGGGAGGCCCTGACGGAAACGGCAGGCCTTCCGGCGGAACTCAAATGGCCCAACGACGTCCTGGTCCGGGGCCGGAAAATCGCCGGCATCCTGGCCCAGCTCGGCCCGCTCGGCGCCGGCGGCGCGCCGCCGGTCGTCCTCGGCACCGGCCTGAATGTCACGCTGACGGAGCCCGAACTCCCGGTTCCCACCGCCACCTCCGTGCTGCTGGAGAATCC
>NZ_JBFTZL010000109.1:0-12920 GCF_056406825.1 Arthrobacter sp. P1_A5
GATGCCCGGTAGATCTGTGGATGCCCGGTAGATCTGTGACGGCCCGGGCCAGCGGTGCGGGTCGCCCAGGGCGCCGCCGTAGTTGCCGGCGCGGACCACACCCCAGCCCGGGGTCGTGGTGAGCGTCKCGAACGGGCTCAACGGAAGCAACCGGGCGAACTCTGCCTCGGATGCGTCGATCTGCGCGGTGAGCTCGGTCAGCAGGTCCAGATCGGCGGCCAGCACCTGCCGGGCCACGGCTGCGTCCGCCGTGGTCAGCGCGTCGCGGGCGGCACGGACGAGCCGTTCGGCCAGCGGCTGCCGAACGTGGAGGCCGCGGACGGCGGCGAACCGGATGAACCGGGCGGTGCCCAGCGCGGCGAGCCGCTTCGGGTCGGTGAATTCAGCAGCGATGAGCCTTCCCACTTTGGTGCCGAGCACGTCCGGCAGGACCAGCGTCAGCCCGGGGAAGGCCCGGTCCAGCTGGCCCAGCAGCTGGGACCAGCTCGGTGATCGCTTCCAGATCCAGGGCATCGGTCTTGATGCGCCGGCGTCCCTGGACCCTGCGCTGCTCGGCCACGTGCGCGGGATTCAGCTCCAGAACCTGCCAGTCCGCGGGCCACACGGACGGGGTGAGCAGCGGCCGGTGGTAATGCCCGGCAGCTTCGATCCCGACTCTCACGGGAACATCCATCCCGGCCAGCCTGCTTTTGATCAGAGTGAGGATCCCGTCCAGGCCCCGTCCGGTCATCTCGAAGTCCACCGGACCCAACAGGCGGTGCCGGGCGGCATCGGTGACCGACAACGCGACCGTCCTCTTGCCAACGTCGACAGCAACAACAACGGGTGAATCACCGGTCACCACGCCCTGAACAGACATAACAAACACCTCCGAAGGTGTCGGGAGGATCCCGCGGATCAACCTCAGGTCCTCAAAGGAATCTGATACATCCCGTCCTGACATCTCCGGAGGTGTTTGTGAAGGACAGACTCAACTCATATCAGCTGTAGAGCTCGCTCTTGGGCGCGTTGTTCTTGACCTTCTGCCAGCCCAGCCACAGCACCAGGGCGAAGAACGGAACGGTCGCCAGGGTCCACAGGCCCAGGTGGAAGACCTCGCCCGTCTTGCTGGTCATGGTGTCGAAGCCGATCAGCACGGTGATGGCCAGCAGTGCGACCAGCCCGGCCCAGCTGGTCCACGGCGAGCCCGGCATGGGCAGGCTGGAGACGCGGCCCTTCTGGTGGCGCAGCGCGATCTGGCTGGCGAAGATGGCGCCCCACGTGAAGATCACGCCTATCGAGGCGGTGTTCAGCGCGAGGTCGAAGGCGTGCGAGCCGCCCAGCCAGATGTTCAGCATGATGCCCACGAGGTAGAAAGCGGCGATCGCAAGGATGGCCGCGTACGGCACGTGGCGCTTGGACATCTTGGTGAGCCACTGCGGGGCATGCCCGTTGTTGGCCATCGTGCGGAAGACACGGCCGATCGAGTACAGGCCCGAGTTGCAGGAGGACAGCGCGGCGGTGATGACGATCATGTTCATCACGTCGCCCACCCAGCCGAGGCCCATCTGGCCAAACACGGTGACGAACGGGGACACGCCGGCCTTGTACTGGTCCGAGGGCAGCAGCATGGCCAGCAGCAGTACGGAACCGACGTAGAACACCACAATGCGCAGTACGACGGCGCGGATCGCCTTGGGCACTTCGCGCTTGGCGTTCTGCATCTCGCCTGCGGTGATACCGACGAGTTCGATGCCGTTGTAGGCGAAGATCACGGCGTTGAGCACGAGGACCATGACGAGGGCGCCCTTGGGGAACATTCCGCCGTCGTCGGCAAAGAGGTTGGTCACGGAGGCGTGGCCATCGCCCACCTTGGCGTTGGTGACCACCATAAAGGTGCCAACGGCCAGGAAGATCAGGATGGCGCCGACCTTGAGGCAGGACGCCCAGAATTCAAACTCGCCGAACGCTTTGACGCTGAGCAGGTTGACGGCCACGAGCAGGGCGAGGGCGGCAATCGCGGAGGCTTCCACCGGCACGTTGGGGAAGAAGAACTGGAAGTACAGGCCGATCGCGATCAGTTCGGCGATCCCGGTCATGCCCCAGTTGATGAAGTACATCCAGCCGGAGAGGAAGGCGCCCTTCTTGCCGAACATTTCGCCAGCGTAGCTGACGAAGGAGCCCGAGGTCTGGCGGTACATGATGAGCTCGCCCAGTGCCCGCATGAGCAGGTAGGCGATCACGCCGGCGATGGCGTAGGAGAAGATCAGCGCCGGGCCCGTGGAGGCCAGGCGTCCGCCGGCGCCCATGAACAGGCCGACGCCGATCGCGCCGCCCATCGAGATCATCGTTACGTGGCGCCCGCTCAGGGTCTTCTTATAGCCCTCGGCGCTGAGGGTCGAGTCGACGGCGGATTCCGCGGGCGCGCTCTGGAGTTCTGTGGGGGTAATTGATGGCACAACGGTTCCTTGTAGGTCGGATTATGGCCGGGACGGGACCGGGATTCGGTTACATTCCATTCGGGTTTCTGCCCGGTGGGACAGCAAGATGTACCGAACCTCACAAGGAGTCAAACCCTCGCGCGGCTCATCCATCGTACTGGAATTCCCGGACCGGCCGTGACGCGGGCAACAGCAGTTCGGCGCTATCCCTAATTAATGACACCTAACCTGCCAAATGGCCGAATAATGTTCTATTTGATCCGCGCCAGCTCCGGCGAATCGTTCTGCTATGCCAGGGCGCCGTCCCGCATCGTGTACCGGAGCCAGTTCCCGGCGCCGTTTCCGTGCCCGGTTTCCTGCCTGGCGCCGTGCCTTGTTTCTCGGCTCGTTCCTCGCCTGGCGCAGGTGCTGAACCACTCACCCAGCGCGCGGTCGTGGCTGACCATGACCAGTGTCCCTGCGAACTCGGACAGGGCCGCTTCAAGCTGTTCCACCAGCACGGGCGCCAGGTGGTTGGTGGGCTCGTCCACCAGCATCGTCCCGAACCCGCCCAGCAGGAGCCGGGCCAGCGCCAGCCTGCGTTGCTGCCCAGCGGAAAGGCTGCCCACCGGCACGTGGAATTCGCTGGTTCGGAAGAGCCCCAGGCGCAGCAGCGCCTCGGCGTGCTCATCGATGTTGCCGCCCAGGCCCGCGGCAAAGGCGGGCAGGAGCCGCAGTCCCGGGCGCTGCGGGAGTTCCAACTCCTGCTGCAGGTAGCCGATCCGGCCGTGCCTGACCACTTTGCCCTGGGCCGGTTCCAGCGTGCCGGCGAGGACGGAGAGCAGCGTGGACTTCCCGGCACCGTTGGGGCCCGTAATGAGGATCTTCTGGCCGGCTTCCACCCGGAAGTCCGTGGGTGCCAGCCGGCCGGGCACCGCGACCCCCTTCGCCTCGAGCGCCGGGCCTTCGGCCACGTCCGCCCGCAGATCCGTTGCCAGTTTCAGGGGCACCGGGGGACGGTCTATGGGGTTTGCCTCCAGCCGGCGCAGACGCTCCTGGGCGTTGCGGACCTTGCTGGTGGCCGCCTTCTGCCACGTGCCGGCCTTGAAGTCGAACCCCATCTTGTCGCCGTCGCGCTGGCGGGCGTAGCCCATCTTGCCGGCAACCGTGTCCGCCTGGAGCCGTTCGGCCGCCATCGCGTCCAGCCACCCGTGGTACTGCTGTGCCCAGCGCTGGCGCTCGGCAGCCTTCTCGCGCAGGTAGCCCTCGTAGCCGTTGCCATACCGGTTGACCGACCGGCGCTCGGCGTCGACCTCAATCACGGTTGAGGCCACTTTGCGCAGCAGCACGCGGTCGTGGGAGACCACCACCACCGTGCCGCGGTGCGCGGCCAGCCGCGCCTCCAGCCAGGCCGTGCCGGACGCGTCCAGGTGGTTGGTGGGTTCGTCCAGGAGCAAAATGTCGGCGGGATCGGCGAGAACGCAGGCCAGCGCCACCCGTTCCTGTTCCCCGCCGGAGAGCGAGCCCAGTGTCCGCATCCGGTCCAGCCCGCCCAGGCCGAGCCTGTCCAGCGCCGCTTCCACCCGGGATTCCGCGGCGTAGCCTTCCCGGAGCTGGTACTGCGTCTGCAGGTTTCCGTAGCGCTCCAGTTCGTCCGCTTCCGCGCCGGCCAGCCCGTCCTCCAGGCGGTCCAGCTCGGCCTCCAGCGCGCGGAGCGATTCCAGTGCGGCATCGATCGCGTCGCTGACAGTGAACTGCTCCGGCAGGCCATGGGTCTGGGCGAGGTAGCCCACGCGGCCGTGGCTGACGGACGTGCCCTCGTCCGGGGCCTCGAATCCGGCCAGGATCCGCAGCAGCGTGGATTTGCCCGCGCCGTTTTCGCCGACGATCGCCACATGTTCGCCAGCCGTGATGGCAACGTCGACGCCGGCAAAGAGCTGGCGGTCCCCATAGCCGTGGGATACGCCCGAAAGGCGGAGATGTTCGCTCAAGGAGTCCTCGCAGTAGGTGCCAGCCTGCCCGACGGCTTGCGTCCTCAGTATGGCACCGCCGGCCGTCACTGGGCACGGAGGCCCTGAGGCCCTGGGCACTGAGGCGGGTGCCGCCGTCGGGCGTCAGGTCTGCGATGGCGCCGCGGATCAGCTGGACCGCGTCCTCCTGCCTCGGCGCTAGGCTGGGGGCATGGGCACAGCTCTCCGTACACCACCCGCGCCGCAGCCGGAGCTTTACCGGTTCTCCCCGCTGGATTTCATCACTGTTGGACTCTATGTTGCCGTGGCCRGTCTATTCGCTGTGGCGGGCAGCCTGCTGGAGCCGCTGCTGCTGCAGATATCGCCCAATCCTGCGGTGGCGTCCTACGCGGTGAACCTGATTTTCTACGCAACGGTCGGCGTCCTTGCCCTGACCGCCGCGCGGCATGTTGCGGTTCGCGATCTCCGCGTCCTTGCCACAAGGCCCTGGTTCACGGCCCTCATGGTGCCGCTGACCGTCGTGGCGATGCTCATCCTCACCGCGGTTCTCGTGGCCCTCAGCGGACCGGTGCAGACCTCCGCCAACCAGGCCGGCCTTCAGGCGCTCATGCAGCAGGTCCCGGTCTGGCTCATGGTGCCGCTGCTGGTGTTGGTCGGCCCGTTCGTCGAGGAGTACATTTTCCGCCATTTGCTGATCGGCAAACTGAGCCGCAGGGTCAACCTCTGGGTCTGCTGCATCATGTCCGTGGTCCTCTTCGCGGCCCTGCACATCGTGGGCCAGGAGCAAATGACCCTGCAGGTGCTGATGCCGTACCTCGCCATGGGCGCCGTCCTGGTGTTCGTGTACGTCTGGACCGGGAAGAACGTGATGTTCTCCTACTTCGTCCACGCCTCCAAGAACCTCCTGGCGGTCATCTTCATCTACGCCATTCCGCCCGAGGTGCTTGAACAGCTGCAGCAAGTGCAGGGGTAACCGAAGCAAGGCGGCGACGCATGGCACCCGGCTCCCCTCTGGTTGTTCGCCGGCGCATGCGTTATCTTGAGGGCACTTCGCGATGGTTTGGGAGGGCTGGAGCGGCAACCTTGTATTGGGGAGGACTGCCATGAAAGCCCACGCCCACCGAATGTTCGCACTCCCGGCAGCTGCGGCGATGACGACACTTCTCGCGCTGAGCGGCTGCGTGTCCCTTCCCGGCGCCGCACCGACTGCACCGGCTGCACCGGCCACCCCAACGGCCACGTCTGCAGCGCCGGCGACCCCGCCGCCAACCAGCCAGGCGGCCGTCACAGCACCAGACCCGGTCGCTACCGGAAGCCGACAGCCGGGCGGGTGGGCCGGCACCGTCGCGAGTGTCCGCTCCGGAGTAGCAAAGATCAACGTCACGCTGTGCGACGCCGGCGGCGTCGGTACCGGTTTCCTCATCGAGAATGACCTCATCGTCACCGCCGCACACGTCGTGAAGGACCAAGCCGCCATCAGCATCAGCCTCGGAACAGAGATCTCGAGCGCGCAGGTACTTGGAATTGATGAGGCGGCCGACCTTGCCCTTTTGCGCACCGCCCGCCCGGTCAGCGGCCACATCTTCGACTTCGTCAGCGCTCCTCCGGCACTGGGCGAAGACGTGGCGGCGCTGGGCTTTCCCCTGGACGCCGACCTGACCTTCACCGCGGGACGCGTCAGCGGACTGAACCGGGAGCAGACAATCGGCGCAAGAACGGTCAGCAACCTGATCCAGACCGACGCCGCCATCAATCCTGGAAACAGCGGCGGCCCGTTGCTGACCATGGACGGCAAGGTGGCAGGAGTCGTGAGCTCCAAGCGGGCCTGGGTTTTCGGTGCAGGCAGCGAAGGTAACTACAGTGCCGAGGGCACGGCCTTCGCTGTGGATGCCCGCAAGGCTGTCCTCGCCGTCGAGAGCTGGAAGAACCGCACCACTTCGCTGTCCCCGACAAGCTGCGGCCTGCCGGCACCGGCAGACACCAGCGCGATAGACGTTACGGTGGATTCCGATCACCCGCAGGCCGCCAACATCACCCAGAGCCTGGTATTTCATGGCCAGTCCATCAACCGCGGCGCATACGACCTCGCGTTCGCCATACTGACACCCGAGATGCAGGACCGGATGGGTGGACTCGTGACATGGCGGGAGGGGCTCGGCTCGTCGTTCTGGCGCACGCTGGAGGTCGAGGACGTATCCGCTGCCGGGCCCGATCTCACGGCGTCCGTCCGGCTGAGGACCGTTCAGGACGCGCAGCACGGTCCCGACGGGCAGTCCTGCTCGGAATGGAAGCTCGACTACCTGATGACCTGGGATGGATCGATCTGGCGGATCGCGGACTCCCTTACGCCGCAAGGGCCTCCGGTGCCTTGCGGCGCCTGAACCCTACCGCCGCAGGCCGCGACGTCGTAGGTTCTTCCCATGACACTGAAAATCCAGATAGTCGTCGACTGCAAAAACCCGCACGAGCTCGCCGACTGGTGGGCCGAAACCCTGGAATGGGCCGTGGAGCCGCAGGATGAGGCTTTCATCCACTCCATGATCGAGCAGGGCTTCGCGACGGAGGCGGAGACCACCACGCACCGGGGCAAGCTCGTGTGGCGCGAGGGCGCCGCGATCCGCCCGCCCGAGGAACTCGACGCCAAAGCGCCCGCCCACCGCGTTTTGTTCCAGATTGTCCCGGAGGAAAAGACGGTCAAGAACCGGGTCCATTGGGACGTGCGGCTCGCGGGAGGGGACAAGGACGCCGTGCGGGCGGCCCTTGAAGCGCGCGGCGCCACGTTCCTCTGGTCCGCCAACCAGGGGCCGCATTCCTGGCACACCATGGCGGACCCGGAAGGCAACGAGTTCTGCATCAGCTGACACGATTACTAGACTCGGACTGTGAGCAACGAAATCCCCGCCAAGGTATCCGACGTCTTTGACCCCTCCCGGTGGCGCACCGTGTCCGGTTTCGACGACTTCCAGGACATGACCTACCACCGGCAGGTGGAGCGCTCCGCCGACGGGACGGTGGTCCGGGACCTGCCCACCGTCCGCATCGCCTTCGACCGTCCCGAGGTCCGCAATGCCTTCCGGCCCGGCACCGTGGACGAGCTCTACCGCGCCATGGACCACGCCCGGATGACCCCGGACGTGGCCACAGTCCTGCTCACCGGCAACGGCCCCTCCCCCAAGGACGGCGGCCACTCGTTCTGCTCGGGCGGGGACCAGAGGATCCGCGGCCGCGACGGGTACCGGTACGCACAGGGCGAAACGACGGAATCCATCGATCCCGCCCGCGCCGGCCGGCTGCACATCCTGGAAGTCCAGCGGCTCATGCGCACCATGCCCAAGGTGGTCATCGCCGTCGTCAACGGCTGGGCAGCCGGCGGCGGGCACTCCCTCCACGTGGTCTCGGACCTCACCATCGCTTCCCGCGAGCACGGCAAGTTCAAGCAGACCGACGCCACCGTGGGAAGCTTCGACGCCGGCTACGGCTCGGCCCTCCTGGCCCGCCAGATCGGCCAGAAGTCCGCCCGGGAAATCTTCTTCCTGGCCCGTGAATATTCGGCCGAGGACATGGTCCGGTTGGGCGCCGTGAACGAGGCCGTGGAGCACGAACGCCTCGAGGAGGTCGCCCTGGAGTACGCCGCTGACATTGCCCGGCAGTCCCCGCAGGCCATCCGCATGCTCAAGTTCGCGTTCAACCTGGCCGACGACGGCCTGGCCGGCCAGCAGGTCTTCGCCGGCGAGGCGACCCGCCTGGCGTACATGACGGACGAGGCCGTGGAGGGCAAGGAAGCCTTCCTCGAGAAGCGCGATCCCGACTGGTCCGCTTTCCCGTACTACTTCTAAGGCGCGCTGTGACTTCCGGAGCCATGAACATCGAGCCTGCGCTCAAGGCGCTGGCTGCTGCCCTCCACGGCGAGGGACCCGCCGTCGAACTCTCCGCCGGGCCGGACGGCTCGCCGGTGCTGGGATTCCCCGACACGGCCGGCATCGAGGACGCGGCCGTCGTGGTCCGGACCTCCGGGTCCACCGGCACGCCGAAGGCGACCGTCCTGACCGTCGATGCCCTGGCGGCCTCGTCTGTGGCGACAGCCTTTGCGCTCAAGGGCGAGGGCCAGTGGCTGCTGGCCCTTCCCGTCCAGTATGTTGCCGGCGTCCAGGTGCTGGTCCGCTCGCTCTTTGCCGGGACCCGCCCGTGGGTCATGGACCTGTCCGGCGGTTTTACGCCGGAGGCCTTCACCGCCGCGGCGCTGGAGCTCACGGACAAGCTCCGCTTCACCTCGCTGGTGCCCACTCAGCTCCAGCGCCTGCTGGACGCACCCTCMGCCGAGACGCTGGCGGTGCTGCGGCGCTTCAACGCCGTCCTGCTCGGCGGCGGACCCGCGTCCGCGGAGCTGCTCGACACCGCCCGGGACGCCGGCGTGCGGGTGGTGACCACCTACGGCTCGTCCGAGACCTGCGGCGGGTGCGTGTACGACGGTTTCCCGCTCGAGGACGTCCTGGTCCGGGTGGAGGACGACGGCCGCATCCTGCTGGGCGGGCCAACCATTGCCGCCGGCTATCTTCAGGCCCCAGAGCTCTCGGCAGTGGCGTTCATCGAARCCGACGGCGTCCGCTGGTACCGGACCAATGACCTCGGTGAACTGGACGCCGACGGCCGGCTCACCGTGCTCGGCCGGGCCGACGACGTCGTCATCACCGGCGGCGTCAAAGTTTCCGCCGCCCATGTCCAGGCTGAGCTGGAAAAGCTCGACGGCGTGCGGGCGGCTTTTGTCGCCGGTGTGCCGTCCGCAGAGTGGGGCCACGCCCTGGCCGCGTACGTCGCCGTGGCCGACAGTTCCCCGGAAGGGCTGGCGGCGTTCGCCGACCGCCGGAACCAGACCTGGGCACCGTCGCTCGCCGCACTGGCCCCGAAAACGGTGTTGCCCGCCGCGGAACTGCTCATGCTGCCCAACGGGAAACCGGACCGGCTGGGCATGACGGTCCTGCTGGACGCCCTCCATCAGGGAAAATAGACAAGCGCTTCCGGCTTCCGGCCGGCAACTCAAACCACTAACGAGCATTCAACCAACCAACGAGGTACTGACCGTGGCCACAGCCGCACAATGGATCCAAGGCGCCCGACTGCGCACCCTGCCGGCCGCAATCGCACCCGTGCTGATCGGCAGCGCAGCCGCCTACGAGATGGATTCGTTCATCCTGCTGAACGCCGTGCTGGCCGCCCTGGTCGCCCTGCTCCTGCAGATCGGCGTCAACTACGCCAACGACTACTCGGACGGGATCCGGGGCACGGATGAGGACCGGGTGGGTCCGCTCCGGCTGGTGGGCTCGGGCGCGGCCAGCCCGGAGCACGTCAAACGGGCCGCGTTCGCGGCGTTCGGGCTGGCGATGCTGTTCGGCCTGATCCTCGTGATCATCACGCAGGCCTGGTGGCTGATCCTGGTCGGCGTCGGCTGCGTGCTGGCCGCCTGGGGCTACACCGGCGGCAAGAACCCGTACGGCTACCTCGGCCTGGGCGACGTCTTCGTGTTTGTGTTCTTCGGCCTCGTCGCAACGCTGGGCACCACGTACACCCAGGCGGGGCAGCTGAGCCTGGCCGCGATCATCGGTGCGATCGGCACGGGGCTGATCGCGTGCGCCCTGCTGATGGCCAACAACGTCCGCGACATCCCGACCGACAGGAAGGCGGGGAAGAAGACCCTGGCCGTTCGGCTCGGGGACAAGCATGCGCGCGAAAGCTATGTGCTGATGCTGGCCGTCGCGATCCTGCTGGTCATCGTCCTGGCCCCCGCCCGGCCATGGATGCTGATCGTGCTCCTGCTGATCCCCGCCAGCCTCATGCCGTCCTGGCTGATGATCGCCGGGCGGCGCCGCAAGAGCCTTATCCCGGTCCTGAAGCAGACCGGACTAATCAACCTCGGCTTCGCCGCCTTGTTTTCACTCGGGCTCGTCCTCAGCCACGGCTTCTAAGCCTGGGCTCAGGGCCGCGGTCTCCCGGGGCTCCCCGGGGCTGCAGGGGACGAACCCGGGGCTCAGGCCCCCGGTTGCCGGGAATCTTTGGGGCGGTTGTCCGTGCGGACGGCAATGTCGGGGTTCTCGTCCACGAGGCGGTCTTCGGCCTCGGCGTCGGCCACTTCGCCTGCGCTGCGCATCGGCTTGGCCTTGCCCGAGAACCGGTGGTGGAGCGTCGCGGTGGCCGCGTCGCGCTGCTTCTGGAAGAACAGGAAGCTGACGGCGAAGGACATCATTCCGGCGCACAGGGCGGCCAGGAGCACTCCCAGCTGCAGGTAGAGAAAGAGCGCAAACAAGGGCGCAAACAGCGCGAGTCGAATAAGGGTGTATTTGAGGAAAGCCACGCCTCAAGTTTAGCCGCCAGGACGGCGCGCTGCTTCGGCTATCCCGCTCCCCTCGTCCGCGGTCCCGGCAGCCAGCACCCGGGCATAGTGACCGGCGCCGTCGAGGCGCCCGACGGCTAGACTGAAGATATGCTCCGTGTAGTGGTTCCGATCGTCATACTGGCCGTGTTTGTCTATGGACTGGTGGACCTCATCCGCACTGACGCGCGGCTGACCAGGGGCATCTCCAAGACCGCCTGGATTTTCGTGCAGGTCCTCCTCCCCGTGGTCGGCGCCACCCTGTGGTTTCTCATGGGACGCCCCCGCGCCACGGACACCGCACCGGTCGCCTACAGCCACCCGGTAGCGCCCGATGACGACCCCGAATTCCTGCGCAACCTTGAGATCCGCCACCGCAACCAGGCCGAGGCCGACAGGCTCAGGAAGCTCAAGGAAGAACTTGACGCCAAGGACCGCAAGCACGACGCCGGCAACGCGGAAGCCGGCGGCAGCGAAGGCGCCGGCGGTGCCCACGAACCCGGCGACGCCGGAACGCCCGGCACCGACGAGGTCAAGTAACAGTCACGTAGCAGTCCAGTAGCACCGTTCCGTGCATCCATCTGCGTCCGTTCGCCCCAGATGGCCGGAATCCCACGCTCTTAGCGGCCATCTCCGGCAAATGGCCGCCACGGGAAAACAGCTGCCCCTCATTCGCGCCAGCCCCTGCTGCCCACACCACCTCTGGCCATTGTGTACGCGCACCAGGCCCAGACGCCCCTTTCCCATCTCCGGCCGTCCCCCGTCACACCCCGGGCATCCAACTGCGGCCGTTCGCCGCAGATGGCCGGAATCCCACGCTCTTAKCGGCCATCTCCGGCAAATGGCCGCCCCTCATCCGCGACCGCCCCTGCTGCCCACACCGGCCACTCCTCCCCCACACCCTGCCCGCGCTGTGGATAACCTGCAAGCCCCTTCGGCGCGGGCGCAGAATGCCCGTATGCGCCCGCCCAGTGAGCTCCCCCCGCATCTTCGAAACCAGCCCTTCACTGTGGCCGAGGCCCGCACTGCCGGGGTGGGGCGACGACGGACCCGGGCCAGGGATCTCGTCAGCCCCTGTTACGGGGTGCGCGCCACGGCCGCCACCCCGGACAGTCTGCTGAAACGTGTGCATGCCCTGACTGCCGTGACGGGCGCAATCGTGAGCCACCTGTCTGCGGCAGTGTTGTGGGGATTTCCCCTGCCGCAGGCCTTGGAGAACCTGGCTGTCATCCATCTGACGAGTCGGCCGGGCCAGCGGGCGGTGCGACATAAGAATGTGGTGGGCCATCAGCAGGCACTCGAACCGGAGGAGATCGTAGCTGGGGTGAGGGTTAGCTGCACCTCCCCACTGCGGACGTGGTTCGATCTCGCAGGCATACTAGGCCTCGATGACTTGGTGATCGCCGGGGATTTCCTGCTGCGGCGGAGAAATTCATTGACCACGATCCATGAGCTGGACGCGTTCCTCGCCGGGAAGCAAGGCAGGGCGGGCTACCGGCGGGCTATGCAGGCCCGGTCCCTGATACGCGCCGACACGGACTCCCCCAAAGAGACCGAACTCCGGCTGCTCCTGATTCGGCATGGCCTGCCCGAACCCGCAATCAACCTCCCGATGTTCGATGAGACCGGCGGCTGGATCCAGGACCCGGACCTCGCCTACGAAGAAGAAAAGATCGCGATTCAGTACGACGGCGGGCATCACGCCAGTCCGGCCCAGCGTCGCAGCGACATCTTCCGGGATGAGAACGCCAGGGATGCCGGGTGGCGCGTCGTCGTCTTGACCCAATGGCACTTGACCTCGCCCGGCCCTGGGATGGAGCCTGCCGCGGCTACCCGGGTGCGTGCGGCGCTGCTGGAGCGCGGCTGGACTCCCGGCCCAGGCCCGAAGCCCGGGCAACGTCACCGTGCCCGCCCCCAACCGCTCCCACCTGACACAGATGGCCGCTAGTCACGGGGCATAGAGGCCATCTGTGGCAAATCGAGAGAGAGCGGGCCCGCGCAGCCCCGGAAACACCCGCCCGAGGCCCGCAGCCATGCCCAGCGCGCCCAGCTGCCAGCACGCAGATGCCCGCCACGCCACGCCATGCCGCACTGCCATAATCGCCGTGCAGCGCACCAATCTGACGCGGATGGCCGCTAAGCGCCGGCGGGTTCTAACGGTCGTTGCAACACCCAACACTTTGGGAG
>NZ_JBFTZL010000110.1:0-12700 GCF_056406825.1 Arthrobacter sp. P1_A5
CCGCTGACGTCCGCATCGGAGCGGGCGGCGTCGGCTGCGGCGGCCCCCGCGCCGACGCCGACGGGAACGCGGGCGGCATTGGCCTCGGCCGCCGCACCGGAGAGCTCCGCGGCCTTGAGGTCCACCGCGCGCAGCGTCTTGCTGCTCTTGGCCAGGTCCCAGGCGAAGGCGATGAACGCCACCGTGTACGTGCCGGCGGCCAGCAGCATGAACAGCTCGCTGTACTGGCCCATGGTTTCGTTGATCGAGAACGGCATTACTGATCCTTCTTCGACTCGGAAGAGCCGGCTGTTGACTGGATGAAGTCTTCTGCGGGTTGTTCAGGAGCGGCGTGCGTGCCGCCGGCACCCGTGCTGCCTGTTGCCGTGCTGGCCTTATCCGCCCGGTCATTATCCGCTGTTGCGCTGGGAGCGGGCTGGGAGCCGGTCGCGGCCTCATCGCCCAACAGCCAATCGTCGGAAAGGAGTTTGCGGATTGCCGCGGCCTCCCCGGCCAGGCGGTGGTCCTCACCGCGGGCCAGGAGACCGTACTCCACCATAGTGCGGCCGTCCTCGTGGGTGCCGGTACGGACCCAGACACGGCGGCGGTTCACATAGAGCGAGGTCACGAGCCCGGCCACGGCCAGGAGCGCGAAGATCAGGGCGTACAGCTGGCCGGGGTTGTGGTGGATGTCCACGCCGATGTAGCGCTTGACGCCGTCGAAACTGATGGAACCCTTCCCGTTCGGCAGCGTGTAGCTGCTCCCGGGCGCCAGGACGATGCCCTTGGTGTCCAGGTTGCGGGCGTTGAGCGGCGTGAGCTTCTTGACGTCGAGCTCGAAGACGTTCTGCGGGGAGCCCGCGTCCAGGCCGAGGTCGCCGAAGTAGGAGTTCAGGGTCAGCTGCGGGTTGATGAGCTCCGGATCACCGCTGAAGGACACGCCCTTGTCAGTGACAAACGCCGTCGGCAGGAAGAACCCGGCGAAGGCGAGCTGTTCGGGTTTGGCGTCCGGAACCTTGATGACGACGGAGGAGTAGTAGTTCTCGCCCTGGAGCTTGGCCACCACGGGTCCCTGCATGGCAACATTGCCCGCGCCGTCGCGAATCGTGACGACGGGAGCGTAGCCGTTGCCGGTGAGGTACACGCTGGTGCCGCCGAGGCTGAGGGGGTCGTTGACCTTGAGCACCTCCTTCTTGGCGGGTGCGTCCGGGTTTTCCTTCGTGGTCACGGCGGCGGTGAAGTCGATGGGCTGACCGAACTTGCCCTTCGATTCACGGTCGAAGGTGATGTCGAACTTGTCCAGCTGGACCGAATAGGGCTGCAGCTGGCTGCTCTGGAAATTGGTGCCGGGGGTGAACTGGTCGTAGCCGACGAGGGTGTTGACGAACGTGTCGCCCTCCACCAGGATGCGCTGCCCGCTGTAGCCGAAGAGGCCGCCGGCCGCCACCGAAACCAGCACTCCGATCAGCGCGGTGTGAAAGACGAGGTTGCCGACTTCCCTCAGGAAGCCGCGCTCGGCACCCAAGGACGGGCGGACGCCGTCGCGGTCCCGCACGTCGACGCGGTAGCCGCGTTTTTTCAGCAGCTCGGCGGCGTCGGTGATGGCGGCCGACGCCGGGATCCCGGCGTCGGCCGGAATCACCAGAGTGCCGTATTCGGGGAGCCTGGACAGGCGGGCGGGCGTGCGAGGGGGCTGGGAGCGCATCGCTTTGTAGTGCGCGATGGCGCGCGGGATCACGCAGCCAATCAGCGAGACGAACAGCAGGATGTAGATCGCGGAAAACCAGGCCGAGGAGTAGACGTCGTAGAGCTGCACCGAGTCCAGGATCGAGCCGTAGTCCGGGTGGTCCTTGATGTACTGCGTGACAATCGCCGGGTTGGCCGGGCGCTGCGGAAACAGCGAGCCGGGCACGGCGGCGACGGCCAGCAGCAAGAGCAGGAACAGGGCTGTGCGCATGCTGGTCAGCTGCGTCCACGCCCACCGGAGCATGCCCAACGGACCCAGCGTGGGCAGGACGGCCTCGGGCTTCGGGGACTTCTTCTTTTCGTTCACGCGCTCGCTCATCAGATTGGCAAATTCACATCGGTTTGGAACCAGTACTGCAACCCGGAGACCCAGGTGCCCCACACACCGCTCGCCATCAGGATCCCAAGCAGGATCAGGATGCCTCCGCCGGTGCGCTGGATGGCGAGCCGGTGGTTGCGGAAGAAGGACATCACGCCAATGCCGCGGCGCACGGCCAGGGCGATCAGCAGGAACGGGATTCCCAGCCCAAGGCTGTAGACGAACGCCAGGAACGCCCCCTTGGCCGCCGAGGAGCCGCCGGACAGGCTAAGCAGCTGGACGGCCGAATACGTCGGACCGATGCACGGTGCCCAGCCCAGCCCGAAGGTGATGCCCAGTAAGGGCGCACCCCACAGACCGGCGGGGGGTTTGGCATGAATCTTGGCATCGCGCTGGAGCCAGCCGAAGCCGCCCATGAACACCACGCCCATGACAATCACCAGGACGCCCAGCAGCTGGGTGATCCACATGTTCTGCGAGCCCGTGATGAAGCTGCCCAGCTGCCCGAAGGCGCCGCCGAGCAGCACGAAGATCACGGAGAAACCGAGGACGAACAGCCCGATGCCGGCCAGCATGCGCCCGCGCTTTTGCTTCTGCAGGTCGACGCCGGTCAGACCCGTGACGTAGCCCAGGTATCCGGGCACCAGCGGGAGGACGCAGGGCGAGAGGAAGGAGACCAGTCCGGCCAGCAGCGCGACGGGAATGGCAAGCAGCAGCGATCCGTTCAGGATGGCTTCAGCGAAGGGGCTGTTCACGGTGGGCCGCGCTACTCGGCCACGGCGGCGGCGATGAGGGACTTCAGGGTGCCCTGCTGGATTTCGCCCAGGACCCGGGAGGCGACGCGGCCCTGCTTGTCCAGCACGAGGGTGGTGGGCACGGCGCCGGGCGGCACGAGGCCGGAAACGGCCAGCAGCACGGCGCCGTCCTTGTCGTTGAAGCTCGGGTACGTCAGGTTGAAGGTCTTGTCGAACGCGTCGGCCGTGGCCTTCTCATCGCGCAGGTTCACGCCGAAGAACTGTACGCCCTTGGTCTTGAATTCCTGGTTCAGCGCCTCGAGGGAGGGCGCCTCGACCCGGCAGGGGGCGCAGGCGGCAAACCAGAAGTTCAGCACGGTCACTTTGCCGGGGAAGTCCGCCGACGTGACGGCCGTGCCGTCGAACAGCGTCCCCTTGAGCGCCACGGGACTCTTGCGGTCCGCGACGGCGAACTCGGTCACGGACCCGTCGCCGGCCACGTAGTTCTTGTTGTCCCCGGCCTTGGCCTGTTTGGCGAGGGCGTCGTCCTGGGCACAGCCGGACAGCCCGAACACCGCGGCCAGCGCGACCCCGCCGGCGGTCAGGACGCTGCGGCGGGACAAAGGCATGTTTTCGCGGCGGTTCGCGGCCATGGTCAGGCTCCCGGGGTGCTGGCGGCACCGGGCAGCAGGGCGGCAGCGGGCTCGCTGTAGTCGACGCGCACGAGGCCGCCGGCGTCGTCGAACACCAGGGAAGTCAGGGACGTCAGGGTGCATTCGCGCTTGCGCGGGTCGTGCCACAACGGCCGGCCTTCGGCGCTGAGCCGCGTGGCCCAGATGGGCAGCTGGTGGCTGACAAGGATGGCTTCGGCCCCGTTGCCGCCCAGTTCGATGGCACGGACGCGTGCGTCCTGAACGGCCGCGATGACCCGCGCGGCCTGCTCCTTGTACGGCTCACCCCAGGAGGGCCGTAACGGGTTGTACAGCCGGGCCCAGTGCTTGGGCCGCAGCAGCTCCGCCTTCGAGACGCGGAGGCCCTCAAAGTAGTTGGCGGCCTCGATGATGCGGGATTCGGTGGCAATCTCCAGGCCCAGGGCGTCGGCGATCGGCTGCGCCGTCTCCTGAGCGCGGGTCAGTGGGGACGCGGCGAGGTGGACGATCCTGGCCCCTTGCGCGGACCGCTCCCTGAAGTGTTCCGCCAGGGTGCGGGCCATCTCCCGGCCGAGTTCGGAGAGGTGGAATTCCGGCAGCCTGCCGTACAGGACACCATCGGGATTGTGGACCTCGCCGTGGCGGAGCAAATGAACAGTGGCTTGGGGCATGTCTACCAGTTTCTCAAAGATGCCGGTCGATCTGAAATCTTCTACGGGAGGTAGAACTGATGAGTTTGGAAAAATGTTCCCCGGAGTTGGAATAAAAGATGCAAATGCATGTTTATACTGGGTGAAGCAGTTAGTTGAGATTTCAACCAATGATGCTTCAACTAGCGATCAGACGAATCACCGTAGTACCAACCCGACTCAAGGAGAACCACCATGGCACTTCCCGCAAACGTCACCACCGGCACCTGGACCCTCGACCCGTCGCACAGCGAGATCGGCTTCACCGTCCGCCACGCCGGCATCAGCAAGGTCCGCGGTCAGTTCACCGACGCCGCCGCCACCCTGGATCTCGCCGAGAACGTCACCGACTCCAAGGTCAACGCCTCGATCAAGACCGCAAGCTTCGACTCCGGTGACGCCAACCGCGACGGCCACGTCCGCGGCGAAGATTTCTTCGACGTCGAGACGTTCCCGGAGATCTCCTTTGTCTCCAACACCATCGTCCCCAAGGGCGACGCCTACGAGCTCCAGGGCGACCTCACCATCAAGGGCATCACCCGCCCCGTGGCCCTCGAGACCGAATTCAACGGCGTGGCCGTCGATCCCTTCGGCAACACCCGCGCCGGCCTCAGCGCCGAAACCACGATCAGCCGCAAGGACTTCGGGCTGACCTGGAACGCCGTCCTCGAAGCCGGCGGCGTGCTGGTCAGCGACAAGGTTGCCATCAACCTGGAACTGGCCTTCATCGCTCCCGCAGCATAGCCAGCATCAAGCACGGTCGCGGCCCGGTCACTCCCGTCCGCGCCTGACGGCCGACGCCGGTCAGCCGGGTCCGGCGCCCCGCTTCATCTTCGCGATGAAGCGGGGCGCTGTTGTTTTTCGCCGCTGCTGTCTGCCCCTCTCGGGCGCCGCCGTCGGGCACCGCGACGCGGCTCCAGATTCCCTAGATAACAGGGAAACGGCGGTCTACAGTGAGAGCCATGAGCAACCCGAGTGATGTACCTCCGCAGCAGCCGGGCGCCCAGCCGCCGGTGTCGGGCAGCGTCCCGCCCGCCGGCCCACCGCAGCTTCCCGCCAACCCGCCGCCCCCTCACGGATACCAGGCACCCCCTCCCGGGTACCAGGCACCGCCGCCGGGGTATCAGGCACCCCCTCCCGGGTACCAGGGCCAGCCGGCGTCGGCCGGCGGATTCCGCTTCGAGATGCCCACCGACCGCCCCAGGAACTTCGGCGATGCACTGCCTGCCGGCGGGCTCTCCGGCATGTTCAAGGTTGCCGCAATGCCCACCGAGCTGAAGGTCTCCTACTGGATCTGGCTGATCGGCGGGCTCCTGGGCCTCCTGGGTGGAGTCATCGGGTTGTTCGGGTCCTTCGTCCTGGTCGCCTTTGCGCCGGCAATCGGGCTCCTGGTGCTGCTGCTCGTGATCGTGGCGCTCGCACTGGCAACCGCTCAGATCATTCTGGCCATGAAGATGAAGGAAGGCCGGGAATGGGCCCGCTTCGCCCTCACCATCCTTGCCGGCATCTCCCTGGTGCTGGCACTCATCAGTTCCGGCATAGCCGACGGCCGGGCGGGCGGAGGCCTGCCGGGCTTCCTCATCAGCCTCGTTGCGACCGTGCTCATGTGGCTGCCGAACGCACAGGCCTGGTTTGCCGCCAACCGGGGCCGAATCTAGGCCTGCCGCTGCACAGGGCACCCGCGGAATCGTGGCAGCGCCAGGTCGCCCCCGCCGCCACGCGCCGGCCAGCGAATGGGGCTTGAGAATACCTCTCCGGAATGATCCACACGGCGGCCGGCCCGCGGTACGGTTGAGCTAAACCATGCTGGGGGCAGGGCAGGATCTCTGATCCCGGTGGCCGATTCGATCGACACGCAAAGGACCGCTTCATGAGCAATCCCCCAGTCCAGCCCCCGCCTCCCAACGGCTCCGAGCCGGGCGGGGAATCCACGCAGGCCCCGCAGGCACCGCAGTACGGCCAGAACGCCCCGCAGACTCCGCAGTACGGCGAGCAGACACCCCCGGCCTACGGCCAGAACGCCCCCCAGACGCCGCAGTACGGCCAGCAGACACCYCCSGCCTACGGCCAGAACGCCCCGCAGRCRCCGCAGTACGGCCAGTCCCCGTACGGCCAGTCCCCCTACGCCCAGTACCCGTCCGACCAGCCGCAGGCTCAGGGCGCGGTTCCCCAGTCGGTCAATACGTCGTTCTGGCTGATCATCGCAGCCGGAGCCTTGTGGGTCATCTCCATGCTGGTGTCCCTGGGAACCCTGGACACCCCTGCCGTCAGGGACATGTTCGAGCAGCAGATGGCAGCGAGCGGCACGAGCGTCGACTTCGAATCCATCAAGGGTGTCCTGATCGGCACTATCGTGGTGTTTGCCGCTATCAGCGCCGGGCTGTATGCCCTCGTGGCATTCAATGTCCGCAAGGGCAGGAACTGGGCCCGCATCCTGGGCACCGTGTTCGCCGCCTTGTCGGTTTTCAACATCATCCCGCTCAGCCTCGCCACCCTGGCGGCACTCGTGGGCATTGCGGCTATCGTGCTGCTTTACTTGCCCGCGGCAGCGCCGTATTTCCAGAAGCGGCAGCCCTTTGCCAACCCCTATGGACAGCCCRGAGCCCCCTTCGGGAAGTAGCGTCGCCAAGAACCACCCAGGGGGTACCACTCAGCGGGCGCGGGAACCGGAGGGCTGGCGGATCTTAGTCGGCGTCTTCCGGGTCCTGCGCCCTTTGTGCGTGATAGGCCAGAATCTGCAGTTCCGTTGCCATGTCCACCTTGCGCAGGTTGACTCCCGGCGGGACCTGCAGCATCACCGGCGCGAAGCTGAGGATGCTCCGCACGCCGGCGGCTATCACCCGGTCGCAGACGTCCTGGGCCACCGCCGCGGGCAAAGCGAGGACCACCATGTTGGCACCGGTCCGTTGCAGTACCGGCTCAAGGTCGGCGGCGTCGCTGACCCGCAGCCAACCGACTTCACTGCCCACCACCATCTGGTCGGCGTCGAAAATTGCCACAATGTCAAAGCCTCGAGACTCGAATCCGCCGTACCGGGCCAGGGCTTTGCCGAGGTTGCCCGCACCGACGATCGCGACTTTCCAGTCGTGCGTCAACCCGAGGGCGGCGGCGATGTTGCGGTTGAGGTACTGGACCTCATAACCGACACCCCGGGTTCCGTAGGAGCCAACATAGGATAGGTCCTTGCGCAGCGTCGAGGAGCTCACTCCGGAGGCCTCGGCCAGCGACTCGGACGAGACCCGGTCCACACCGTCAGCCAGCAGCGTGGTCAGGGCGCGCAGATAGATGGTCAGCCGGGCCACGGCCGCGGGCGGAATCTGTTTGGCCGCAGTCCCGGCTTCCCCGGGAACAGGCCCGGGAGATGAATCCAGCGAAGTCACTATCTGCTCCATTGCGTCGCGTTGTGCTTCCCACTCTAGAGCCCCCGCGCATCACGCAACAAAGCACCCCGCCGTCAGGAGGGCTGGTCGAGGACCCGTTGCAGGGTCCGGGTCAGGCGGGCCTCGTCGATCTTCCAGAAATCCCGCTGGACGCCGTTGACCAGCACCACCGGGATCTCCTCGGCGAAACGTTCCCGCAGCCCGGCGTCGTCGTCCACCGATTTTTCCGACCAATCTATTCCGAGCGCAGCGGTGACCCGGCCGACGGCGGCGCGCGCCTCTGTGCACAGGTGGCAGTCAGCCTTGGTGATCAGAACTACATCGGGTAAGTGTGCGGGTTTGGCCATGCATCCACCGTAGCCCGGCGGCCACTTCGGCGTCGACGCGCGGCGCAGTCCGCCCGGGTCCGGGCCCGTCCTGCCGTCGCGTCGCGCGTCCCGCGGGCGGCCGGGGGCCTGTCATTGACTAGACTCGTGGCATGCCCGAGGAGAAATACGTCATTGTGGCCAATGAGCCTGCTGCATCGACGCAGCACGGCGAGGCCGCATTTTTCGACGTCGACAACACCCTCATGAAGGGCGCAAGCCTTTTCCATGTCGCCCGCAAGCTTTACCAGCGTGGCGCCTTCACCCTGCCGCAGGCTGCCGGGTTCGCCTGGAAGCAGTTCATGTTCGTGCTGCGCGGCGAAAACATGGATGACGTCCACGCAGTCCGCGATTCCGCCCTGACGCTGGCCGCCGGCATCACGGCCAAGGACATCGAGGCGTTGGGCGAAGAGGTCTACGACGAGATGATTGAGTCGCGGATCTGGCCGGGGGCAAAGGCCCTGGCCGAACAGCATCTCCGGGTCGGGCGCAAAGTATGGCTCGTCACGGCGACGCCGATCGAGGTGGCCACTGTCATTGCCGCCCGGCTGGGCCTGACCGGGGCGCTGGGCACAGTTGGCGAGATCATGGACGGCTCGTACACGGGACGGCTTGTGGGCGAGATCCTCCATGGACCGGCCAAAGCGGTCGCGGTCCAGCACATTGCTGAGGAGCAGGGCCTGGACCTGAGCCGCTGCTGGGCGTACAGCGATTCCCACAACGACATCCCGTTGCTGAGCATGGTGGGGCACCCCGTTGCCATCAATCCCGACTCCAAACTGCGCCGCTACGCCCGCGAGCACAACTGGCCGGTCTACGACTTCCGTGCCGGCCGGCGCGCCGCCACTCTGGGCTTCAAGGCCGCGACGGTCGGAGGGGCCATCTACGGCCTGTGGCGGGGGTTCTCCCGCTTCCGCGGCCCCAGCCGCTAGGCCGCCCGCGGCTTTCCGCTGGGATTCCGGGCCGACGCCGGGGATCCGGGCGAGGCCTGAGCAAGAAAAATGCCCGTCGCCTGGAAGGCAACGGGCATTTCATGCATTTCGAAGTATTGCTACTTCTTATTGCGACGCTGGTGGCGCGTCTTGCGAAGCAGCTTGCGGTGCTTCTTCTTGGCCATACGCTTGCGACGCTTCTTAATAACTGAACCCACGAAAGTTCCTTACCGGCTAGATGCAGTACCTGCCTGTTGGGAAGGGTCCGCGGGCTAAGCAGCAGACTGAAGCAACTGACAGGTTCTTACAATGACGTAAAACGTTCCTTAACAGGGTACCGCCTCTGCGAGGCACCCCACGACCGCGGGTCCCGTGCGGGACCCAAAGCAGTCGATTCACGCTGTGAATGTTGCCGCTGACTGATCAGCCAGTTCCGGCGTGGCCGTCATTCCGGTCGACGACGGCACCCTTGAGGTACTGCTCGACGGCGTTTTCCGGCACGCGGTAGGAGCGGCCGAACCGCACGGCCGGCATCTCCCCCGAATGCACAAGACGGTACACAGTCATTTTCGATACCCGCATAAGTTCCGCGACTTCGGCCACGGTCAAAAAACGGGCCTTGGAGAAGTTGGCCTCCGTAGACATTTCCCTATTCCTTTGCTCAAGCGAACGGCAGCCCCACCTGTTGACATGGCGGTGTGCCGATGCTGAGCCATCAAACAACCATGTGTTAGCAACACTAGTTGCTCATGGTGCCAAAGTGAAAGACTTCCTCAGGAATCCCCACACGGTTTCCGCAGGAATCTCGAAAATCCCGCGGCACGCCCCTCCTCCTGCTCTTCCCTCAGGCACGGGTCCGCCGCGTGCGGGCCGAGGCGGCCAGCTGGCCCAGTACCGACGCCGTCACGTCCCAGTCCATGCAGGCATCCGTGACGCTCTGGCCATAGACCAGCCCGTCCCGTCCGGAGCCGGTAACGGCGTTGACATCAAGGTTCTGGGCCCCGCCCACCAGGAAGCTCTCGAGCATGACGCCGGCGATGGCCCCGGCGGCGGCTCCGGCACTTTCGAGCTGCGCACCGATTTCGAGGGCGACCTCGGCCTGGCGATGGTGGTTTTTGCCGCTGTTGGCGTGGCTGGCGTCGACGATCAGACGGGGGTTGAGCTGCTTCGCGGCGAGTTTCGCTGAGGCCGCTTCAACATCGGCGGCTGAGTAGTTGGGGCCCTTGCGTCCGCCGCGGAGGATGACGTGGGTGTCCGGGTTGCCGGCGGTAGCCACAAGCGCCGCCCGGCCGTCGTCGTCGATCCCGAGGAACGCCTGGGCGGCAGCGGCGGCGCTGCACGCGTCCAGCGCCACCTGGAGATCACCATCGGTCCCGTTCTTGAAGCCGATCGGCATCGACAGCCCGGAGGCCAGCTGGCGGTGGATCTGGCTCTCCGTGGTGCGGGCGCCGATCGCGCCCCAGGCGACCAGGTCCGCGACGTACTGGGGGCTGATGGGCTCAAGGAACTCGGTGGCGGTGGGCAGGCCGAGGGCGGTGACCTGGCGCAGGAAGGACCGGGCCGCGCGCAGGCCCGCGGCGATGTCGTGGCTGCCGTCCAGCCGGGGGTCGTTGATCAGGCCCTTCCAGCCCACCGTGGTGCGCGGCTTTTCGAAGTAGGTGCGCATGACGATCAGCAGGTCTTCGCGGTGCTTCTCTGCCTGGCTGACCAGCCGGCGGGCGTATTCCAGGCCCGCCTTGGGGTCGTGGATGGAGCAGGGGCCCACGATGACGAGCAGCCTGTCGTCCACACCGTCCATGATGGCCCGGACCTCGTCCCGGCCCCGTCCGACCACTTCGGCCAGGCGGGCCTCCAGGGGCAGTTCCGCCATGAGGTCTTGCGGGGTGGGCAGCGGGGTGAACTCGCTGACGCGCAGGTTCGAGGTGGAGTGTTGGGGGCCGGTGGCTGCTTCGATGCTCATATTCGGGTCCTGTTCCGGGTGCGGAGCGGGCCCTGGTCAGAACCCGCCGAAGAAATGGCGAAGGGCAGAGAATAATCTCTGCCCTGTTGGCTCTGAAGGAAAGTTGGATGCGTGTCAGTTAGACGCGGGCCCCTCCAGAGCCAACGAAAAATACGCATACCAACGGTTAGTCATAGCGTTGACGATAGCCCCGGAGCCGCGGCCGGCGCAAACGCCGGGCGTAACAATTCGCGGGCGGCTAGTTCCGGGCGGCCAGGAGTACGTGGTCGCCGGGCAGGCACGTCGCGGCAGTGTTCGCCGGCGCTGCCGCGAAATGACATTTCGCGGCACACCGGCACCACCTAGAGTGTGAGGAAACCCAGCACAGCATCCGATCCGCAAATGGAGGCAGCCATGACGCACACCGTCCCGCCCGGCAACCCCGAGGCTCCGACCACTCCCGCGGCCACGGCCCCTGGCCCTGCTGTCTCCGCGTCCGGGCAGCACACAGCCGCGGCCGCCCGCGGGCTCCCTGCCGCGCTGAAGCGCCGCGTGCCCAAGTACGCCGACCTTGCTCCCCTGATGCAGTTCAAGAAGCCGGAATTCAGCAGGGCCGCCAGGCTGCGCCGTGCCAGCACCATCTGGGACCTGCGGGACATGGCCAAGCGCCGCACACCCCAGGCGCCCTTCGATTACACGGACGGCGCCGCCGAGGCCGAAATCTCCCTCCGCCGCGCCCGCCAGGCGTTCCTGGACATTGAATTCCGGCCCGGGGTCCTGCGGGACGTCTCCAGCATCGATCTCAGCACTGACATCCTGGGCGGGCCGTCCCGCCTCCCGGTGGGGATCGCGCCCACCGGCTTCACCCGGATGATGCAGTCCGAGGGCGAATACGCCGGTTCCCAGGCCGCCGCAGCCGCCGGCATTCCGTACACCCTCTCCACCATGGGCACGGCGTCGCTCGAGGACGTGGCCGCCGCCGCACCCACTGGCCGCAACTGGTTCCAGCTGTACCTGTGGACGGACCGGGAGCGTTCACTGGAACTGATCCAGCGTGCCGCCGCGGCGGGCAATGACACGCTCATGGTCACGGTGGACACCGCCGTCGCCGGCGCCAGGCTCCGCGACGTCCGCAACGGCATGACCATCCCGCCCGCCCTGACACTCAAGACCGTACTGGATGCGTCCTACCGGCCCGCGTGGTGGTTCAACTTCCTCACCCACGAGCCGCTGACTTTCGCGTCGCTGTCCCGCTACACGGGCACGGTCGCGGACCTCATCAACTCCATGTTCGATCCCACCCTGACCTTTGCCGACCTCGACTGGCTGCGCGAGACGTGGAAGGGCAAGCTCGTGGTCAAGGGCATCCAGACGGTCGACGACGCCCGCAAGGTGGTGGACCATGGCGCGGACGGGATTGTGCTCTCCAACCACGGCGGCCGCCAGCTGGACCGGGCACCGATTCCGTTCCACCTGCTCCCGGAGGTCTCCGCGGCGCTGAAGGCGGACCGCAGCGACGCGGCGATCATCCTGGACACCGGCATCATGAGCGGCGCGGACATCATCGCCGCCCTCGCCCTCGGCGCCGACTTCACGCTGATCGGCCGCGCCTACCTGTACGGGCTCATGGCCGGCGGGCGGGCCGGGGTGGACCGTGCCCTCCAAATCCTGGCGAAGGACATGGAACGCACCATGGCACTGCTGGGCGTCAGCCGGGTCGCGGAGCTCACGCCCGGGCACGTGCGGATCCTCCGCACCTAGCACCCCTGGCAAGCCACGGGCGCCCAAACGATCGGCCGGGTGCCACTTTGGGCGAAACGGATGGCCGCAGCGCATACCCAGGGCGGCATACGCGGGGCAGGACAGCCTACTTCTTGCGGCCGAACTTGGGCAGGTTGGCCAGGAGATCGGCGGCCCTGGTGGCGGCCCGGCCCACGGTCCGCCCGATCTGCTGGGGCATTTTGTCG
>NZ_JBFTZL010000111.1:0-12554 GCF_056406825.1 Arthrobacter sp. P1_A5
CGCATCGCCCGCGACGAGCTGGCCGCCACGGCCGGGCTCGCCACCGCTGCCGGCGGCGGGATCGTCATCGGCCAGGACTTCCGCACCTCCGTGCCGGGCATCTGGGCGATCGGTGACGCGGCAGCCTACGACGGCGTCCGGCTGGGGCTGCTCGTGGCCTCCGGTTCCGCGGCGTCGGTGTGCGCTTCCCAGTTGCTTCAGGCCACCATGGGCCGGCCCCTGGCGGCCGCCGCCTGAGGTGCCGGGGAGGCCCGGCCGGGGGCATCCGCCGGGCACATTCCTATGGCAAGATGGTTCCCTGATAAGCCGCGCACCACGCGGCGCCGCCAGGGCCCGCAGGCCCACAAGGCCAGGGAAGGGACCGCCGCGTCCCAGGCCCGCCACGAAAGGGACCACCATGAGCCAAGAAGCCGCCACCGGGGGAACGCCCAACATCGCCTCCTACATCGACCACACCCTGCTCAAGCCGGAGGCCAGCGAGGCGGAGATCCTCAAGGTCTGCGCCGAGGCGGCGGAGTACCACTTCAA
Source organism: Arthrobacter sp. P1_A5 (assembly GCF_056406825.1). Classification (NCBI taxonomy): domain Bacteria; kingdom Bacillati; phylum Actinomycetota; class Actinomycetes; order Micrococcales; family Micrococcaceae; genus Arthrobacter; species Arthrobacter sp. P1_A5. Next base: position 529 of record NZ_JBFTZL010000111.1, read on the forward strand.
GTCGGTGTGCGTGAACCCGGTCTGGGTCAAGACCGTCAAGAAAGCGCTCAAGGCATCCGGCGTCCTGACGTGCTCCGTGGTGGGATTCCCCCTGGGCGCCACGCCGAGCGACGTCAAGGCCTTCGAGGCCCGCGGCGCGGTCCTGGACGGTGCCGAAGAAGTGGACATGGTCATCAACATCGCCGCGGCCCGTGCCAATGACAAGGGCGCGCTGGTGGATGACATCGCCGCCGTCGCGGCCGCCGTGCACGAGGGCGGAGCCATCCTGAAGGTCATCATCGAAACGGCGCTGCTGGGCGATGACCAGAAGGTGCTCGCCTGCGAGGCCGCCGTGGAAGCCGGGGCGGACTTCGTGAAGACCTCCACGGGCTTCAACGGCGGCGGGGCCACCGCCGAGGACGTCGCGCTCATGCGCCGCACCGTCGGCCCGGACCTGGGTGTCAAGGCCTCCGGCGGCGTGCGTTCCCTGGCCGATGCTCAGGCTATGATTGCTGCAGGTGCAACACGTATTGGCGCCAGCTCCGGTATCGCGATCGTCAAGGGTGAACAGGGTTCGTCCGCGTACTGACCGTGCCGGCACCGCCCACAGTTTTGAGCCCCCCGGGGCCGAGGAGGAACGAATGTCCAGCAACACCACCCCGCAGACCGAGAACAGCCTCGGCTCGACCATCGTCATCTTTGCCGCGATGATGGTCCTGTTCCTCGGTGCGATCTACTCGCTGTCCTTCCTGACGCTGGAAAACACCTGGCCGATGGCCGTCTGCCTGATTCTCTTCGCCGCCGCGTTCTGGATCCCGCAGACCCTGCTGGGCCGCTCGGATTCGGCCGGCGAAAACTAGGCCACTCCTGACCCTTAAAAGACTGAAGCTCCGGTTCATCCGGAGCTTCAGTCATTTAACCGGTGGCAGTCCTAGCCGGGCACCGGCGCGAACAGGCCCTTGACCAGCCCCGTGCCGAGCGCCAGGGCCGCGGGGAAGTGCGCCTTGGCCACCGCCAGCCCGGCGCCAAACATCCCCACCATGGCGTAGCCGCTCACCGGGATCAGGACGAACCATTCCCGCCGCGAACCCGCCCGGCCCAGCAGCGGGATGGAGAACGCCCCGTTGGCCCTCCAAATGTTCTTCAGCAGCGGCAGTTTCCGCAGGACCTTGGGCGGCTTGATCACCAGTGGCCAGAGCAGCGGCACTCCCCCGGTGGTAATCATGTCGCCCACAATGTGCACCAGCACCCCGGTAAGCATCGAAACCGGCAGCCAGGTCCACTGGTGCGGCGCGAACCACGTCACGAGTCCGGCCATGAGCAGCCCGACGATCCAGTTGCTGATCCAGCCGAATTTCGGGAAGAGCTTCAGTGCCTTCGCGGCGATGTTGATCATGAACATGCACAGCAGGCCGGCCCCGACGGACAGCAGCCCCCACTGGGTCTGCACCTGCCACTGCCCGGCGATCGTGGCCAGCAGCACGAAGAACGCCGCGCCCAGCACCGAATGAGTGCCCTGCCGGTGGCCCCCGCTGGCGTTCTCAATGCCGCGCGCCACCAGGTTGGACAGCGGCGGCAGCGCATGCGCCACCGTGCTGGCGCGATGGTCCCAGTCGCAGACCAGCGCGGTCCCCGCCGTCGCCATCGCGCCGATCACGATTCCGGTGGGATCCAGGGGGTACCAGCCGAGCGCATACGGGCCGGTCGAGGCAATGGCTACCCACGCCGCGGCTCCCGACGCGGCGTGATGTCCTCCCATCATTCTTTTATTTCACCGCCGGTGTGGCAGAGACAGGGGCGTCGGAGAAGATGTTGCGGATCACGCCGTTGGCCCACTCCAGGATCTCGGCGTCCTGCAGGTCCCGGCCGCCGATCCTGGCCGTCTTGGGCTTCGGAACGAGCACGGCGTCCAGGGCCGGCTTCGCCTGCGCGCCCGGGTACATCCGGGTCAGGCGCATGAGCTTGGACTCGGGCAGCTGCGCCGGGGAGAACTTGATGAAGTTGCCCTGCAGCGCGACGTCGGACAATCCGGCCTCGCGGGCGCCCACCCGGAACCGGGCGACGTCGATCAGGTTGGTGGCCGGCAGCGGCAGTTCGCCGTAACGGTCCACGAGCTCCGCGAGGACCTCCTCGATCGCCTCGTAGGTGATGGCGCTGGCGAGTTTGCGGTAAGCCTCCAGGCGCAGCCGTTCGCCCGGCACGTAGTCGTGCGGCAGGTGCGCGTTGACCGGCAGTTCGATCTTCATTTCGGCGGCCTTCTCCTCCGCCTCGCCCCGGTATTCGGCCACGGCCTCGCCGACCAGCCGGATGTAGAGGTCGAAGCCGACACCCTGGATGTGGCCGGACTGCTCGCCGCCGAGCAGGTTGCCGGCGCCGCGGATCTCCAGGTCCTTCATGGCCAGCTGCATGCCGGCGCCGAGCTCGTTGTGCGTCGCGACGGCCTTGAGCCGTTCCAGGGCCACCTCGCCCAGCGGTTTTTCCGAGGGGTAGAGGAAGTAGGCGTAGGCGCGTTCCCGGCCGCGGCCCACACGTCCGCGCAGCTGGTGCAGCTGGGAGAGGCCGTACTTGTCCGCGCCGTCCACGATCAGGGTGTTGGCGTTGGAGATGTCCAGGCCGGTCTCGATGATGGTGGTGCAGACCAGGACGTCGAAGCGCTTTTCCCAGAAGTCCACGATGATCTGTTCCAGCCGGCTCTCGGACATCTGCCCGTGCGCCACCTCCACCCGGGCCTCCGGGACCAGTTCGCGGATCTTCGCCGCGGTGCGGTCGATCGTGGACACCCGGTTGTGGACGAAGAACACCTGGCCTTCGCGCATCAGCTCACGGCGGATCGCGGCGGAAGTCTGCTTGTCCGTGTACGGGCCCACGTACGTCAGCACGGGGTGCCGTTCCTCCGGCGGGGTGGCCAGGGTGGAGGTTTCGCGGATTCCGGTCAGGGACATTTCCAGTGTGCGCGGAATCGGGGTGGCGCTCATGGCCAGGACGTCGACGTTGGTGCGCATCTTCTTCAGCGCTTCCTTGTGTTCGACGCCGAAGCGCTGCTCCTCGTCCACGATCACCAGACCGAGGTCCTTGAAGCCGAAGTCCTTGGACAGCAGCCGGTGCGTGCCGATCACGACGTCCACGGAACCGGCCTTGACGCCGTCGGCGGTTTCCTTGGCCTCCTTGCCGGTCTGGAAGCGGGACAGCGGCTTGACGACCAGGGGGAAGCCGGAAAACCGCTCGGTGAACGTCTCGTAGTGCTGCTGGGCGAGCAGCGTGGTGGGCACCAGCACGGCGACCTGTTTGCCGTCCTGGACCGCCTTGAATGCGGCCCGGACAGCGATCTCTGTCTTGCCGTAGCCGACGTCGCCCGAGATCAGCCGGTCCATCGGGATCTCCCGCTCCATGTCGGCCTTGACCTCGTTGATGGTGGTCAGCTGGTCCGGCGTCTCCACGTACGGGAAGGCCTCCTCCAGTTCCCGCTGCCACGGGGTGTCCGGGCCGAACGCGTAGCCGCGGGAGGCCATCCGGGCCGAGTACAGCCGGATCAGCTCGCCGGCGATCTCCTTGACCGCCTTGCGGGCCTTGGACTTGGTGCTCGCCCAGTCCGCGCCGCCCATCTTGCTCAGCGCCGGGGTGTCGCCGCCCACGTACCGGGTGACCTGGTCGAGCTGGTCGGTGGGCACGAAGAGCCGGTCGCCCGGGGCTCCGCGCTTGGACGGGGCGTACTCCAGGACCAGGTATTCACGCATGCCCTCGCCGCCACCGGCAACCTTGCGCTGGATCAGTTCCACGAACCGGCCGATGCCGTGCTGTTCGTGCACCACGGAGTCCCCGGCCACGAGCTGCAGCGGATCCACGGCGTTCCGCCGCTTGGACGGCATCCGGCGCATGTCCTTCGTGGAACCGGCAGAGGTCCGGCCCAGCAGGTCAGCCTCGGTCAGCAGCGCCAGTTTGAGCGGATCCAGGACAAAACCGCGGCCGACGGCGGCGGTGGTCACCTCGATCAGCCCGGCCTGCGGATCGGCCTCGAGCGTGTCCACCCGCGCGCACGGGATGTCGTTGTCGTGGAAGAGTTCGGCGAGGCGCTGCGCCGGGCCCGGGCCCTCGGTGACCACGACGATCCGCCACTGGTCCCGGACGCGGGAGCCGATGAAGTCCATCATTTCCGCCACGTCGCCCTGGTAGCCGCGGGGTTCCCGGGCGTGCAGGTTCAGCACGTCGACGTCGGGCAGCAGCTCCTCGTCGCTGGCCAGCGAGGTGATGGACCACCACGAGACGCCGTGCTCGAGGGCCGCGGTGCGGGTCTCGGTCAGCGAACGGAAGCTGGCCGAGTGCAGGGCAACGGATGCCGCGGAAGTTAAATCGAGCGGTGCGGTGCCGCCGTCGGACGCCGTCGACCAGGCGGCCTCGAGGAATTCCTCGTTCGTGGCGGCGAGGTCGTGCGCCCGGGTGCGGACCTTCTCCGGCTCGATCACCACCGCGATGGAACCCGCCGGGAGCTGGTCCAGGAACGGGACCATGGCGTCCACCAGTACGGGGGCCAGCGATTCCATGCCCTCGACGGCGATGCCGCCGGCGATTTTCTCCAGCATGTCCGCGGCGGCCGGGAGCTGGGACTTCAGGGTGGCGGCGCGGGACATGACGGAGGGTGTGATCAGGATTTCACGGCACGGCGGGGCATGGAGTTCGGTGGGATGGTGCAGGCCGGGCGCGGTCAGCGAGCGCTGGTCGGCGACGGCGAACCAGCGCATCTGGTCCACCTCGTCACCAAAGAACTCGACCCGGATGGGGTGGTCCTCGGTGGGCGGGAAGACGTCCAGCATGCCGCCGCGGACGGCGAATTCGCCGCGGCGGGTCACCATGTCCACCCGGGCGTAGGCGGCGTCGGCCAGGCTCTTGACGACACCGCTGAAGGGGGCCTCCTGGCCGACCTTCAAGGTCACCGGCACCAGTTCGCCGAGGCCGGCGACGATCGGCTGCACGACGGCGCGGACGGGGGCCACCACCACGCGCAGCGCACCGGCGGTGGACGATTCGGGGTGCGCGAGCCGCCGCAGCACCGACAGCCGCCGGCCCACGGTGTCCGAGCGCGGGGAGAGCCGCTCATGCGGCAGCGTCTCCCAGCTGGGGAACTCCGCGATCGTCTCGGCCGGCAGGAAGGCGCGCAGGGCCTCGGTCAGGTCCTCGGCCTCGCGGCCGGTCGCGGTGACGGCCAGGACCACGGGCACTCCCCGGCCAGCGCCTGCAGAGCCGGTTTCGTTTCCCGCCAGGGTCGCGAGTCCGTCCGCCATTTCCGCGAGCAGCGTGGACCGCATTCCGGCCGGGGCGCTGATCTGGTAATCCTCGCTGCGGGCGGCGAACCCGCGGGCGGCCTCGGCCTGGATCCGGGCGTAGTTCCGGTCTTCGGCGAGGACACGGCGCAAACCGGTGAGAGAGGGGCCGTTGAGGCTCATAGCTGTTGCTCCTGATGGGATCACGGGGTGCAGGCAACACGAATAGCCGAAATTCGCGAGAATCCCGGGCCCTCCAAGCCTACCGCGGAGCCTCGGGGCACGCCGACGGGCCCGGCAGGCGGGACCTGCCCGGGGCACCGCCGAMGGGGCTAGGCTGGCTTCAGGAGCGGGCGGCCCATCCAACGCGGGCCGCGCACCGAATGGCTTGGTAGGCCACCCGCCAACTGCTGGCTGACAAGGAGTCACCATGAACGGCACAACCGCAACCCCCGAACCCGCTGGAACTCCTGCTCCAGCCCCGCAGGGAGCCACCGCGAAGGCCGCATCCCCTAAGACCGTGCTCGTCACCGGGGCCACCGGTTACATCGGCGGCCGGCTCGTCCCCCGGCTCCTGGAAGCCGGACACAGGGTCAAAGTCGTGGTCCGCACCCCCGCCAAGATCGCCGGCGTGCCCTGGCTGGACGACGTCGAGGTGATCCACAGCAGCCTCGACGACGGGGACGCCCTGCAGGCGGCGCTCGACGGCGTCGACGTCCTGTACTACCTGGTCCATTCCATGGCGGCCGGGGCCGGCTTCGAGGCCAAGGAAAAGACGATGGCCGGGACGGCAGCCCGGGCCGCGGCCGCCGCCGGAGTGGACAGGATCGTCTACCTCGGCGGCCTGCACCCGGCCGGAGCCGAACTGTCCACCCACATGCGCTCCCGCGAAGCGGTGGGGAAGGTGTTMCTGGAAAGCCCGGTGGACGCAGTGGTCTTCCAGGCCGGCGTCGTGATCGGCTCGGGCTCGGCGTCGTTCGAAATGATCCGGCATTTGTCCGAGACGCTGCCGCTGATGCCCGCCCCGAGCTGGGTGCGCAACAAGATCGAGGCGATAGCGGTCCGTGATGTCCTGTACTACCTCGTGGCGGCGGCGTCGCTGGAAGGACCCATCAACCGGACCTTCGACATCGGCTGCCGCCAGGTGCTCAGTTACGCCGGAATGATGCAGGAATACGCCGCCGAGGCCGGCCTGCCGCACCGTGTGGTGCTGGCGCTGCCGGTGCCGGCCCCCAAACTGGCCGGTCTGTGGGTGGCACTGACCACCCCGATCCCGCTCTCCATGTCCCTGCCGCTGGTCGAATCGCTCCAGCACGACGCCGTCGCCGCCGAGCACGACATCGACGCGCACATCCCTGTGCCGGAGGGCGGCCTGACCCCCTACCGGCGGGCCGTGGCCCTCGCCCTGGGCAAGGAACGCGACGGCCAGGTGGAGACCACGTGGGCCAGCGCCGGCGTCGACGCCGATCCACTGCCGAGCGACCCGGATTGGTCCGGCCACGCCGTGTACGTGGATGAGCGCAGCTTCCAAAGCGACGTGGACCCCAAATATGTGTGGACCGTCATCGAAGGAATCGGCGGCCGGAACGGCTGGTACTCCCTGCCGCTGGCCTGGCAGGTGCGCGGCTGGCTGGACAAGCTCACCGGCGGGGCGGGGCTGCTGCGCGGCCGCCGGCACCCGCACCTGCTGGCCGAGGGCGAGGTGGTGGACTGGTGGCGGGTCGAGCGGATCGACCGTGGCCGGCTGCTGCGGCTGCGGGCCGAAATGCGGGCCCCGGGCCGGGCCTGGCTCGAACTTTCCGTGGAGCCGGAGGGGACGGGCAGCCGCTACCGCCAGCGCGCCATTTTCTTCCCCAAGGGCCTCAGCGGTCGCCTCTACTGGCTCGCAGTGCTGCCGTTCCACAGCGTCATTTTTCCCGCCATGTCGCGGAATATCACCGCCGCCGCCCGGGATCTGGAAAACCTCGAATCGGAGCCAGCCCGGCACACCACGTAGGATGTTGGAGCCCGAAACGTCCACTTCCACATCATGGAGGACCCCCTATGGCCCTGAGTGCATCCACTACCGTTCCGCACAGCGTCGACCGCGTTACCGCGGTTTTCGTCAATGAAGACTTCCTGCGCCACACGAGCGAACTCGTCGGCGGCACCCTGGAATCCTTCGCCGTCGACGGTGACACCGCCGGCGCTTTCAACACCACCACCGTGCGGACCATCCCCACCACCCGGATGCCGGACATTGCCCGGAAATTTGTTGGCGAAAGCCTGAAGGTGACGCAGCTGGAGGCCTGGGAGGCCCCCGCCGCCGACGGCTCCCGGCAGAGCAAGATCTCGCTGAAGGTGTCCGGCGCCCCGCTGGACGTGAATGCTGTCCAGCGTCTCGTGTCCGACGGCGGCAGCACCCGGATCGAGCTCGAGGGCGACGTGACCTCCTCGGTGCCGTTCCTTGGCGGCAAGATCGCCGACGCCGCAGAACCGATGGTCGGCAAGGCCCTGAACCTGCAGTCCCAGCAGGCCCAGGCCTGGCTCGAAAGCCACTGAGCCCGTGGAACTGCCCGCGGTCCTCGCCGTCGTCCTGATCGTCGCCGGCGTCTGGTCCCTGGTTGTCTGGCCGCAGTTCCTGCGCCGGGTCATGAAGGATCCGCGTGCCCGCGACGCCAACGGCAAGGCCACGCGCTTCCTGACCGTCCATGTGGTCCTGGTCAGCATCTCCATGCTGCTGGGGGCCGCGACGGCGGCGATTGGCGTGGCCGGGCTGCTCAGCTAGCATCCGGCACACCGGCCGTCATATGCCCGCCGGTGTGCCGGATTTCCTGCGCTCGTGGCCTGCCGGCGGATAGAATCGGCAAAAAAGTGGACAGCTGAAAGGGGACGCCAATTGCTACCCCGTCGTGCGGCCATGTGGGGGCTGGGGGCTTATGTGCTCATTCTTGGCCTCATTGCTCTCTGGCCCGTTCCCGTGGACCAGGGCGCCTCCGATCTGCTGTTGCGGTCGCTGCGGAAGCTGYACCGCTGGGGTGTCCCCGAATGGTTCGACTATCGGGTGCTCGAACTGGCCGCCAACATGGTCCTGTTCATTCCGTTGGGTGCCTTCGTGGCCCGGATCCTGGGTGCCCGGCTGTGGTGGGGCGGGGCCGCCGTCGGCTTCTTGGTCTCGGTCCTGATTGAGCTCGCCCAGCTTTTCTTCCTCCCGGCGCGCTTTCCCTCCGTCTCCGATGTCGCCGCGAACACTTTCGGCGCCATGATCGGCGCCCTTGCGGCCCTGGTGCTCATGACACTCTCCGCTGCTGTGCGATTCCGCGGTCCACCGCGTACTCTGTGAACAGGCCCGACGGGAGGACAACGAAAGTATGCGGATTTCGGTTATCGGTTGCGGTTATTTGGGCGCTGTTCATGCTGCTTGCATGGCCAAGCTGGGCCACGACGTTGTAGGCATCGACGTCGACGAACACAAGGTGGCGCAACTGTCAGCAGGCCACGCCCCGTTCTATGAACCTGTTTTGGACGATCTGCTGTCCGAGCTGGAAGAATCCGGGCTTCTGCGATTCACCACCGACATGGCCGCCGCCCGCGGCTCCGAGGTCCACTTCATCTGTGTCGGAACCCCTCAAAAACGCGGCGAAAACGGCGCCGATCTGCGCTACGTTGACGCCGCGGTCACGGCTCTGGCCGCCCATCTCTCCCCCGGCGACGTCGTGGCCGGGAAATCCACCGTGCCTGTAGGTACGGCCGCGCGGCTGGCCGAGGTGCTGGCCGAAACAGAGCCCGGCGCGATGCTGGTCTGGAACCCGGAGTTCCTGCGCGAAGGCCACGCCGTAACGGACACCCTGAACCCGGACCGGTTTGTCTACGGGACACCGGACGGAAGCGAAGACCACCCAGCGGTGGCTGTCCTGGACCAGGTCTACGAGACCCCGCTCTCGCGCGGGACACCCCGGCTGGTGACGGACTACGCTACGGCCGAACTCGTCAAGACTGCCGCCAACTCCTTCCTGGCCACCAAGATTTCCTTCATCAACGCCATGGCCGAGGTCTGTGAGGCCACGGGGGCCGATGTCACCCGGCTGGCCGACGCGATCGGGCTGGACGAGCGGATCGGCCGGAAATTCCTGAATGCCGGCATCGGTTTCGGCGGCGGCTGCCTGCCCAAGGACATCCGTGCGTTCATGGCCCGCGCGGGCGAGCTTGGCGCCGACCAGGCGTTGACTTTCCTGCGGGAGGTTGACGCCATCAACATGAGGCGCCGGACCCGGGTCGTTGAACTCACGCGGGAGCTCTGCGGCGGCACCCTGATGGGACAGCGGATCGCCGTCCTGGGCGCGGCCTTCAAGCCCGAAAGCGACGACGTCCGGGACTCCCCCGCGCTGAGCGCTGCCGCGCAGCTGCAGTTGCAGGGCGCTGTGGTGACGGTGACCGACCCCCAGGCCCTGCCCAATGCCGCCAAGCGTTTCCCGGAACTCCAGCTGGAGCCGGACCTTGAGACGACGCTGCAGAAGGCCGATGCCGTGCTGCTGCTGACCGAATGGCAGGCCTACCGGGAACTGGATCCGCACGCGGCCAAGGCGCTCGTGTCCGCGCCGCGCATCCTGGACGGCCGCAATGTCCTGGACCCTGCCAAGTGGCGGGCCGCCGGCTGGACTTACAAGGGCCTGGGCCGTCCCTAGGGCGCGGCCGTCAGCCTGCCAGCGGCCTGGCCGAGGGCGTCCTCCGCGGCCACCCATGAGAGCATGGCGCACTTGACCCGGGCGGCGTAACGGGACACGCCCTCAAACGCGGCGGCGTCGCCCAGCACCTCCGGGTCGGCCGGCACCTTGCCGCGCGAGCGCAGCACCTCGCGGAAGCTGTCTATGACCGTGCGGAGTTCCTCGACGCTCATGCCCTCGGCGAGCTCGGTCAGCACGGATGCCGAGGCCATCGAGATTGAGCAGCCGTCGCCGTCCCAGCGCAGCTCACTGACCTTCCCGCCGGCCACGGACACCCGGACCGTGATTTCGTCGCCGCAGGTCGGATTCAGCTGGTGGGACTGGCCGCTGCTGGCGTCCATGGGTGCGGCCGCGGCGGCCAGGCCGCTGCCGTGCCGGGCCTTGGCGTGTTCCAGGATGATCTGCTGGTAGAGCTGGTCAAGACTCATGGATGTCCGTCCTAGGCTTGGAAGTAGGCACGGACATCGGCGGCCGCGTTCAGGAACGCGTCCACATCGTCCGTGGTGTTGTAAAGATACGTGCTGGCGCGCGTCGTCGCCGCCAGCCCGAGCCTCCGGTGCAGCGGCTGGGCGCAGTGGTGGCCGACCCGCACGGCGATGCCCCGGCTGTCCAGGAACTGGCCGACGTCGTGCGCGTGGACGCCGGCGACGTCGAATGCCGCCAGGCCAATGCGTTCCTGTCCCGCCGCGGGGCCCAGCACCCGGATGCCGGGGATGGATTCCAAGCCGCGCACGAGGCGCTGGCCGAGTTCGGCCTCCCAGGCGTGAATGCGGTCCATCCCGGTTTCGCTGAGGTAGTTCACCGCCGCGGCCAGTGCGACCGCCTGCGAAATGCGCTGGGTGCCGGCCTCGAAGCGTTGCGGGCTCGGCAGGAATCCGGCCCGTTCCATCGTGACGGTGGTGATCATGGACCCTCCCGTCAGGAACGGCGGCATCGCGTTGAGCAGTTCCGAGCGGCCATAGAGGGCGCCGATTCCGGTGGGGCCGAGCATCTTGTGGCCGGAGAACACCGCGAAGTCGACGTCGAGCGCCTTGACGTCCAGAGGCAGGTGCGGCGCGGACTGGCAGGCGTCGAGCACCACGAGGGCCCCCGCGGACCGGGCCAGGGCCACCAGGGCTGCTACCGGGTTGATGGTGCCCAGGACATTGGACGCGTGGGTGAACGCCAGGACGCGGGTGCGCGGGCCGATGATGCCGGCGGCGGCCTCCAGGTCCAGGGCGCCGGCGTCGTTGATCGGGATGAACTTCACGACGGCGCCTGTCCGGGCCGCCAGCTCCTGCCAGGGGATCAGGTTGGCATGGTGTTCCATCTCCGTGACGACGAGTTCGTCGCCCGGGGCCAGGGCGAACCGGGCCGCTTCGGGTCCGGCGCCGGGCAGGGAAGCGTTGAGGAAAGAATAGGTGAGCAGGTTCAGGCCCTCCGTGGCGTTGGAGGTCCAGATCAGCTCATCCCACTCGGCCCCGACAAAGTCGGCGACCGTTTCCCGGGCGTTTTCGAATGCCTCGGTGGCCTCGACGGCGAGGTGGTGCGCCCCGCGGTGGACCGCGGAGTTCCGCTGCTCATAGAATTCCTGCTCGGCCTCGAGCACGSTCAGCGGGTTCTGCGAAGTCGCCCCTGAGTCCAGGTAGACGAGCGGGAAGCCGTTGACGTGCTGTTGCAGGATCGGGAAATCGTTGCGGATCCTCAGGACCTCCTCGTTTCCGAGGGCGGCGGCAGAGCGGCGGAGGTGGGCTGGGGTGGCAACCATGGCGGGGACTCCTGGATCGGCGTTCGCTGCGGCGTGCCCCGTGCCGCCCGGAAAGCAAGCGGCGCGAAATACATCACACAGATTAAACCTAATTATCCCACGTTCCCGCAGCTCTCCTGCGCGGCCACCGCGCGGACCCGCACACCGCGGAACGCGCACACCGCGGAACGCGCTCACCGCGGAACGCGAGAGGAGGTCCGTGCCCCGGTAGCCGGCTCGAGGGGCCATCGGCTCGCGCGGCGGTGCCCTTCGGTGGCCAAGACCCGGACCGCGACGGGCGCATTGCCCAAGGGCAGCCGCAAATCGACCCCCAGCCAGGGGTGGGCCGGTGCTGCCCGAAAA
>NZ_JBFTZL010000112.1:0-12404 GCF_056406825.1 Arthrobacter sp. P1_A5
CGAGGTTCCCGACTTCCTCGAGCAGGCCGGCGCGGAACTCCGCGCTGTCAAACCCCTCGTAGCCGCCCAGCAGCGCCTCGAGGGCGCCGATGATCTGCCCGACGGACAGGTCGCCGTCGCACGCTGAGACCAGGCCCGCCAGCTCGGTACTGAGCAGGTTGGTGCGGCGCAGCCCGGCACCCTGCCGCAGCAGGATGACGCCGGGGTGTTCCGCACCGGGGCGCTGGTGCCGTTCTTCGGTGACGTCCTCCGCGACCAGCAGGTGGGCGGCGGCCAGATCATGGCCGGCCAGCCAGTCGGCACGCTCGACGGCGGCGCCCAGGTGTGGCCCTACCGGCTGTTCGATCGGGTAGGTGATCTCCTCGAAGCGCGACAGCACCCGCCGGGCGCCGTCGGCAGGCCTCCGCAGCCAGATCATGCCGAAGCCGATTCCGGCCACATCGCGCGAGGCGAAGTCGTCCAGGTAGGCCGCGTACGAGTCCTCGTAGAGCCGGCGGTCGCGGCTTTCCGAGGCGTCCTGCAGCCAGGTCTCGGCGTACTGCTCGGGGCCCACCTGCTCGCGCTGGATGAACCAGACGTCGGTGGCCGGGCCGGCCCAGCTCTGGGGCCGGTCCGCCCAGCCGGCGCCGGCCGTGATCTCCCAGTTGCCCAGAAGCTGGGCCGTTCCGCCCGGGGCAAGGACCGAGGCCAGTGCGCCGACCAGCGAGGATACAATCTCGTCCCCCGGCAGGCCGCCGTCGCGGTACGTGAACTGGTCCGTGGCGGTCTCGCCCAGGCTGCGGGGGGTGATGACGAACGGCGGGTTGGAAACCACCAGTTCGAACTCCTGCCCCGCGACCGGGTCCAGCAGGGATCCGAGTCTCAGGCTGACGCGGGCGTCAAGGTCGGCCGGGTCCAGGTGCAGCTCGGCGGCGTTGAGCAGCAGGTTGAACCGGGCAAACGCCAAGGCGCGTTCGGAGATGTCCGTGGCGGTCACGTGCTCGGTGTGGTGCAGCAGGTGGAAGGTCTGGATGCCGCAGCCGGTGCCGAGGTCGAGGGCCCTGGCAACATGGCGGCGGGCGGTGACCTGGACCAGGGTGGTGGAGGCCTGCCCAATCCCCAGGACGTGGTCGTGACGAAGAACGCCGGCGCGCTGGTGGGCTGCGAGGTCGCTGGCCACCCAGAGGTCTGCTCCGCCGGCACTGGTCCCGTATTCCCCCACGGTCGGGTCCCAGCCGTACGGCCTGAGGTCCACCCTGGCCTGGACCAGGTCCCCGCCCGCAGGCTCCACGAGCCCAAGTTCCGTTAGGCCCTTGGTACGGATGCCGGGGAGGGCGGCGTCGAGTCTCGCCGCGGGCTGCGGTTCAGACAGAAGCCAGAGACGCACGACGCCGGCGAGCGCCGCCGTTGCCGGCTCCCCGAGGGAACGCCCGGTGACGATCAGGGCCGGGATGAGCTGGTCCCGGCCCAGGGCCGAGTGCGCGGCCTCGCCGAGCAGCTCCGCAACCCCGTCCACGGTGTAGCCAATCGCACGCAGGTCCGCGGCCAGGGCCTCGAGCAGGCCGGGGAGGTCGCTGCGCGGAGCGTCCGGGGTGTTGCCGGCCGTGAACGGGGCTGCGGGAGCCTGCGTTGAACGAGAGGGTGCGGCGGGGCCTTGCGCTGAGGAAGTCACCGGACAAGTTTAGTCCCGGGGCCGCGCACGGGCGTGGGACCTGGGTTGGCCCCCGTCAGCACTGGGGCTGGGGCTGGGGCGTGCGGGTCCGGCTAGAGCTCGGTTTCGGCGTAGATTTTCAGGGCGTCCCGGACGAAGGCGGCGCCGTCGGCACCGCCGTAGTTGGCCGCGAACCTGGGATCGGCCACGTACATCTCGCCGAGCCCCGTCACGTACCCCTTGATGTCGCGACCTGCCGCCGGGCTGCCGCCCGCTGCGGGTGACGCCGGCGTGCCGGGGATTCCCCTGAGCCATTCGACGTGGCGCCGGGCCAGGTCCTGGGCCTGCGCGCTGTCCGCCGGGACTCCCGACGCCGCAGCAGCCCTCCAGTCGGCACCGAGCTGCCGGGACTGTTCCGTCCAGGCAGCCTTCTCCCCGGCCCCCATGCTGCGCCACCAGGCGTCGGACTTCGCATAGGCGTCCTTGCCCCACCGCTGCTGGACTTCCTCCTGGTACTTGGTGTGGTCGAAACCGTCGAACATTTCCTCCGCCATGATCTTTCCTCCCGTTTGCAATGCCTCAATGGTGTGACGGACCGCGGCAATCTGCCGCCCCAGCCTGTCCTGTTCCTGCAGCAGCCACGCCAGGTGCCTGCCCAGTGCATGCTCCGCGTCCGCCTCGTTGCCGAGCACGTCCGCGATCGCCGGCAGCCCGAGCCCCAGGTCGCGCAGGAGCAGGATCCGCTGCAGACGGACCAGGGATTCCTGGCCGTAGTACCGGTAGCCGTTGTTGCCGGTGCGGCTCGGCCTGAGCAGGCCAATGTCGTCGTAGTGACGCAAAGTTCGGCCGGTGGTGCCGGCCAACTTCGCGATCTGCTGAACGGACCAGTCCATGCCTCCACCCTTCTGCTCCTTCGAGGCCCGCGTTCCCTGGACCTCCGCTGTGACCGTGCCGACCGGCCGCTGCCGGCCATCGCTTCCGGCCGTCGCTTCCGGTCATCGCTTCGACTCTAAACTTTGACGCAGCGTCAAAGTCAAGGACCGCAGGGAGAGGGTGCCCGGGATGTCGGCGCGGCCGGCGGGGAGCCTGCGAGACGGTAAGTTTGAGGCATGGTTTTCCCTTCCTCCCACGTCCCGGCTGCCCGTCTGGCCCGGCGGACGCTCAGCGGCGTGGCCGCCGCCGTCGTCGTACTGGCTGCAGCGGCATGTTCCCCGGCCGGTTCGATTGAGGGCGCCGATGTCCCGGCGTGGCAGGCCACCGCGCTGCCCTCCGCCCCGGGAACAGTGCTGGAGGATGCCGGCAAAATCCTGAACCGGGATCCGATCGTCCGGACCGCGTCCGGCGTGCCTGCCGGCACCTACACCTTGACCATGACCTGCGACGGCGGCGGGAAGGCGTTCTTCGCCGTCAGCCTGGACGGCAGCCAGCTCGCCGAAGCCGGAGCCGCCTGCAACGGCAGCCGAGAAACCGCCCGCATCAAAGTGCCCGCCGCGGGCAAGGTCACGCTCAGCACGTCCAGTGTGGATGCCCCGCTTCTCTACGCGTACCACCTGGCGTCGTCCGAGTAGCACCCGCCGCAGCCCGGTCCTCGGCGACCTGCCCGGCGCCCCTAAAGGCCTGTCCGACCCGGACCTTTGGCCTCTGGCGTTTGATTCCGGGCCGCCCTAATCTCAAAGTATGCCAACTGTGCCGGCGAGCAAGGTGCCGCGACGGCGCACCCCGGCGGCCGCCGTGGTGCTTTCAGTTGCGGTATTTCTCGGCACGGTCCTGTCCGGTTGCGCCTATGAATACAGCGCCGACCACTGGGACGATGAATCGACCTCGGCTGCCGCCCCGCCGACCCCTGACGCCGCCCTGCCCCAGGACCCCCATCTCAACGAGCCGGTGACGGGCGAGGAACTGGATAACTGGGTCGACACCGTACTGCCCGACGCCGAGGGACAGGTCTTCCAGACGGGTTTTGGGACGCTGGAGGCCGACGAGGAGCGCAAAGAGACTACAGCCCAGCTGCCCAAGGGTACTTACGCCCTGACCCTCGCCTGCCGGAGCACCCGCCGCGTGTCCTTTTCCATCGAGAACGGTGAAAACGAACTCGTGGACCTGAGTCTCCGGTGCGGGACGTCCAGGGTGAACGTGGTGCAACTAGCCGCGGAGGCGTCGCTCTCCATCAATGTGGATGCGAACGCACCGGCAAACTTTGCGTACCGGGTGAGCCGCATCTGAGGGTTCCCGGCCGGCCAAATGTCCGGTTCGTGCCTCAGGCGGCGCAGCCCTCGGGGCACCGCAGGGTGTCAGGGCTCGCGGCGCACCCGGCGCAATAGAGCGTCAGGGTCCGGCAGGACGGATTCGAGCAGTTTTCGAACTTGCTCGTAGGTGCCGAGCAGCGGACGCACTCGCCGATCGTCTTGGCATCCCCGCTGAACTCAACGTGCATGCGCTTGTCGAACACATACAGGGAGCCCTCCCACAGTCCCTGGTCCTTGAAGGTCTCGCCGTAGCGGACAATGCCGCCGTCAAGCTGGTAGACCTCCTTGAACCCGCGGTTCACCATGAGGCTCGACAGCACCTCGCAGCGGATGCCGCCGGTGCAGTAGGTGACAACCGGCTTGTCCTTGAGGGCGTCGTATTTGCCGGAGTCGAGTTCCTTGATGAAGTCGTGGGTGGTGGCGACATCGGGAACGACGGCGTCCTTGAACTTGCCGATCTGGGCCTCGAACCCGTTCCGGCCGTCGAAGAACACGACTTCGTCGCCCTGCTGTTTCTTGGCTTCTATGAGTTCGTGGAGTTCCTCGGGTTTGAGGTGGGTTCCGCCGCCCACCACTCCGCCGGCATCGACTTTGAGTTCGCCCGGGGCGCCGAAGGAAACGATTTCCTCCCGCACCTTGACGCTGAGCCGCGGGAAGTCCGCCGCGCCGCCATCCGACCACTTCACGTCGATGCCTTGGAAGCCCTTGTACTCGCGCGTGGTTTTGACGTACTGCTTCACGGCGTTCAGTTCTCCGCCGACTGTGGCGTTGATGCCGTCCTTGGAAAGGATGATGCGGCCGGTTAGTCCGAGTTTTTCGCACAGGGCGCGCTGCCAGAGCCGGACGGCGTCCGGGTCAGGCAGGGGGGTAAATCCGTAAAAGAGCACAATCCTGTTCAAAGCCACGCTTTTAAGGGTACTGGCTGGGGCGGGCGGCCGGGCGACAGTCACAATTGGATAAGCAAGCGGCTTCCCCCGACCCGGCCCCTGTTGCTTGTGGCACTGCTGGAATACGCTCATCACATGAGTCTTGACGCCATGGTTGAAGACACCACTCACCTGCTGGAAATCTGGGTTGCCGGATGGGCCGGCTGCCGCGGATATGAGACGCGCAGGGAGGGCAGGTTCCCCGCGGCCTTTCGCGGTGACACCACCCACGAATGGGAGTACTTCGCCTACGATCCGTCCGACGCGGAGTTCGAGGCGCTGGCGGCAAAGACGGCCGAAGCGCCGGCCCGGGTCCTCACCATCCTCACCAACGATGCGGCCCGATACACCATGCTGGGGCAGCGGAACGGGCTGCATGTCACCTCGGCCTCCCAAACCATGATGATCGTGGACATGGAGACCCAGGATTCGGAGGACCCCTGGCTTTCGGACGACGACCTCAAGCTCGAGACGTCCCGGACCGACGGCGTCCACCACGCGGTGGTCAGCGCCGGCGAGGACGTCGCCGCGAGCGGACGCGTGTTTGTGGTGGGGCATACCGCCATCTTCGACAACATCGTGACGTCAGAGGCCTACCAGCGGCGGGGGCTGGGCAGCTTCATCATGAAGGCCCTGGCAGCCCAGGCGTTTGAACACGACGTCGACTCCGGGCTGTTGCTCGCCTCGCTGGACGGTCAAAAACTCTATTCGCACCTCGGCTGGCGCGAGGTGTGCCACGTCCTGATGTTGTCGACGTCCGATGAAGGGGCCGACCTGTCCGTGGGCTGAGGTGCCGCGAGCGCCGGGCGTCCGGCGGGCCTGCGCCCGGGGCAACGCGTGTGCCGGGCCGAGCCGCAGCGCCGAAGCCGCAGCGCGTGCCGGGCTGCGTGCCGGGCGGGGGCGATTTGAGGGCGGATGAAAGAATATGTGAGTGAACCCGCATGAGTCCTTGATTCCGTTGCTGGGCCGAGGTCCGGACCCGGAACAGCTGCGTCATGTGCGGACGATCCCCGCCCGCCAGGCCGTCAATGCACCATGGCCACAGTGGTCCCACCCGGATCTCGTGGCAGCTTACGGTTCCCTGGGCATCCACGAGCCCTACCTTCACCAGGTCCGGGCCGCCGAACTGGCCCACGGCGGAGAGAACGTGGTCATTGCCACCGGCACCGCGTCAGGAAAGTCCCTGGCGTATCAGCTGCCGGCCTTGGACGCGATCCACCGTTCCGAGCTCAGGGTCCTGTCCGATCCCGGGAAAATCCACGACGACGGGGCTGTGACCCTCTACCTGTCCCCGACCAAGGCGCTCGCCGCGGACCAGCTGGCAGCGATCAGGGCACTCAAGCTCCCCACAGTCCGGGCCGAAACCTACGACGGCGACACCGATCCCGCGTCCCGGCGGTGGATCCGGGACCACGCGAACTTCATCCTCGCCAACCCGGACATGCTGCACTTCGGCATTCTCCCGAACCATGCCTGGTGGGCCAGGTTCTTCCGGCGCCTCCGCTACGTGATCGTGGACGAAGCCCACAGCTACCGCGGCGTCTTCGGCTCCCATGTGGCAAACCTCATGCGCCGTCTGCGTCGGATCTGTGCCTACTACAGCCCGGGCGGCTCGCATCCCGGACCGGTGTTCATCGCGGCGTCCGCCACGGCGTCTGAACCCGGGCAGTCCTTCGGCCGGCTGATCGGCGCACCCGTGCAGGCCGTTTCCGAAGACAGCTCGCCCCACGGCTCCACCACCGTGGCGTTTTGGGAGCCGGCACTGACCGAACTCCGGGGCGAAAACGGCGCCAAGGAGCGCCGGACGGCAGTCGCCGAGACCGCCGACCTGCTGGCCAACCTGGTGTCCTCCCGGACCAGGACCATTGCGTTCATCAAGTCCAGGCGCGGGGCAGAGTCGATTTCCTCCATCGCCAAACGCCTCCTCGACGAGGTGGACCCCAGCCTGCCGCAGCGTGTGGCCGCGTACCGCTCGGGCTACCTGCCGGAGGAGCGGCGGGCCTTGGAAAAGGCGCTGCGCTCGGGTGAACTGTTGGGCGTCTCGAGCACGTCCGCGCTGGAGCTGGGCATTGACATTTCCGGTCTCGATGCAGTCCTGGTCGCTGGCTGGCCGGGCACCCGCGCGTCGTTGTTCCAGCAGATCGGCCGCGCCGGCCGCGCCGGCCAGGACGCGATCGCAGCCTTCGTGGCCAGCGACGACCCGCTGGACACCTACTTGGTGAACCACCCCGAGGCGATTTTCGACGTGTCAGTGGAGGCCACGGTCTTCGATCCCTCCAATCCATACGTTCTGGGCCCGCACCTGTGCGCGGCCGCCGCGGAACTGCCCCTCGGGTTCGCCGAACTGGAGCTCTTCGGGGCCACCGCTGAGAAGCTGCTGGACCGCCTGGTCCTGCAGGGCTACCTGCGCAAACGGCCGGCAGGATGGTTTTGGACCCATCCGCAAAATGCCGCAGCCATGGTGAACCTCCGGGCCGACGGCGGAGGTCCGGTGAGCATAGTGGACGCGGAGACGGGCTCCTTGCTCGGCACCATGGATTCGCCGCAGACCCATTACCAGGCCCACACAGGGGCCATCTATGTCCACCAGGGCGACAGCTACGTGGTCGAAGACCTGAACGAGGACGACCACTGTGTGGTGGTGCGGCGGGCGAACCCGGACTACTACACGACCGCCCGGGACGTGACCCAGATCGAGGTCCTCGAAACGCAACGCACCACCCAATGGGGCGACGTGGCCGTGCATTTCGGCGATGTGAAAGTGACAACCCAGGTGGTCTCCTTCCAGCGAAAAGCGTTAATTTCGAACGAGATCCTCGGCGAAGAACCCTTGGAATTGGGCGCCAGGGACCTGTTTACGAAGGCGGTCTGGTTTGTAGTGGACAACCGCTCGCTGACCGGCGCGGGGCTGATCGAGGCACAGTTCCCCGGAGCGCTGCATGCTGCCGAGCACGCCGCCATCGGACTCCTTCCGCTTGTGGCCTCCAGCGACCGCTGGGACATCGGCGGAGTGTCCACGGCCATCCACGCCGACACCGGAGTGCCCACCATCTTTGTTTACGACGGCCATCCCGGCGGGGCCGGCTTCGCCGAACGCGGCTACGACAAGGCGAGGTTGTGGCTGACCGCCACGCGCGACGCTATCAAGGCCTGCGAATGCGAGTCCGGCTGCCCCTCCTGCGTCCAGTCACCCAAGTGCGGCAACAAGAACAACCCGCTCGACAAGGACGCCGCCGTCACACTGATCGATGTGCTGCTCCAAGACGCCACCGACCTCATGCACGCCGGCAACCCCGGCACAACGGCCGCCGCGGCCGGGGCCCCGGACGATCAGCCCGCCCAGCCGCTCCGCGCCTGACCACGTCTCAGCGGCCGGTTCGTGGGCGGCGGCCGTCAGGCAGGTTCGAGGGCGGCGGCCGGCGGGTTCGTGGGAGCCGGGGCGGCGGGGCGGTACGTTCGTGTGAGCCGGGCGTCGGCAGGGCGGCACGCCAGGCCTCAGACGGATGCGCGGCTTCTGGCGACCGCCGGAGTTGGTGCATCTTTCACGGTGCTGGCCCGTTCCCGGCCGCAGGGGGCGGTCCGGCCCTGGCCAGTCCCGTGGCCGCCCCGAGGAACGGTCCGGCACTGAACTCCGTGCGCACCTGAACGGTGTCGTCCGGTCCTTCAGCACAGGCAGCCAGGGTGGCGCTGTTCTTCAGCGCGACCTCTCGAGCCACAGCGCAGGGCTCGCCGGACGTGATGCCCCGCGCGGCATCCGCCGCAGCCAGCGCCGCCAGATCGGCGGCCGCCGCAGCCCTCGATGCCGCGACGGCCGATTCGGCCAAGAGAAGCAGCAGGGCCAACGCCATGATGACCACCAGCCCGAGTCCCAGGGCCAGGATGGTCCCCGACCCCCGCTCTGAAGACGTACACAGGTGCCGGGCGTGGGCAGGATCCGTGCCCCGGTGTCGCGGCCCGCGGGCCCGGGCACGTGCACGGACAGGTGGAGGTGCAGGCGCAGGCGCAGGTGCAGGTGCAGGTGCAGGTGCAGGTGCAGGTGCAGGTGCAGGTGACATCATGTGCCGCCCTGCCACGGAGAACGGGAGACGCCATGCAGTCCGGGCTCATCCAGCCCGGGCCGTTGTGCCGCGCCGGGGGCCTCCGCACGCGCCCACGCGCTGGCGCTGAGGGCCCAGGGAACCAGGGAGCCAACGGCCCCGGGGACGCGGCCGGAAACGGTGACCCTGTGCCACTCACCGTCGTGCGTCACCTCTGAGTCCGCCGTGTCGCCGGCGAGACGGCGGACAATCTCACCGACTTCGCCGGCCGCGGCTCCCCTCGCCACCGCCCGGGCACCGCCGCGGGCCGCTTCCTCAACGCGGAGCTGCGTCACCCCGGCCGCCGAACCCGCGAGCAGAAGGGAGAGCAGCAGAACGACCGAGGGCAGCGCGACGGCGAACTCAGCCGTGACGGCCCCGCGGCACTCCGCCGTTGGCGGCGACGCTCTCCGGCCGCCGCTCCCCCGGGGGCGCCAGAGTCCGTTCATGGCAACGTGAGCGCCGTCCGGATGAGGTTCAGGAGGAACCCGCGGACCTCATCGCTGCGCATGATGAACACGAGGACCCCGGCAAAGCCCACGGCGGCCAGCGTTGCGATGGCATATTCAGCGGTAGCCATTCCCGCCTGCGAGGCCGGCGGCCCTGTGCGTCCCCGCGGTTGAACGGGAACAACCGAGCTGGCGCCGGGGTAGATCTCATAGACCTCCGCAACGCCGCCCTCCCCTGCTTCAATGCGACGTGCAGCGGGGGTGTCCTGATTTGTTGACATCTGCTTTCCTTCCACGGGACACCGGCGTGATCGCCGGCTGATTCGACTCTCCCGGCTTGCACGTCGCGCCATAAGCCCCGATGGCAGCTAAGTGGAAAACGTGCCCGAATTTGCCGTGGTGGCGGCCTGTGGAGGAGAAGTGTCTGGCCCTTTCCGGGCGGCCAACGGACGTCCAACGCAGTGCCCGGCCCGCCGGCGTTTCGCCCGGACCGAGACAGGGCTGAACCCGAGGGGCTGCGGTCCGTACTGCGACGACAGCCTCTCGGGTTCAGTTGGTGCGGGTCACCCGCGCGTTCCTAGGGGAGGAAGTATCCCGCGAGGTCGGCGATGAGGTGTGAGGACCCCGATGAACGGTTGAACAACGTCACCTTTCCGTCTGAGCCGACGGGGACCGAGACCAGGTTCGCTACAGTCTGTCGGGCCGAGAAGTTCAGGTTGGACGCGTCCGGACGGGTCGAGCCGGACGGGTAGGCGGTGATGTAGCCGATGGACGGGGGCGCCACGACCGTCAGGTTGAAGACAGCCCCCAGGACGTTCGCGGGGATTCCCGTGGTCCCGGCAATCTGGAAGGACACTGTGGAGTCCGGGCGCACAGCCGCTGCGGGGCGTGTGTCGAGGATCCTGGATGGGCCCGTGGCCTTGAACGCACCGGTGGCCGTCGGCGTGCCGCCGAGGTAGTAGCCGGCAACGTCTGCGATCAGGTGCGAACGTCCGAAGGAACGATTGAGCAGCGTGACTCTTCCGTCTGCACCGATGGGGACCGTGACCAGGTTCGGCACTGTCTGCCCTGCGTTGAAGTTGAGGTTGGACGCGTCCGGACGCTTCGAGCCCGAGGCATAGGCCGTAATGTATCCGATCCTTGTTGGCTCCGTCACGGTGAGGTTGAAGACCACGGCGGAGGCAGTTGTCGGTATGCCGTTGGCGCCCCTAACCAGCAGGGACACCGTGGCATCCCCTGCAAGCGCCGCCGTGGACCGGGTGTCCAGCAGCCGCTTTGGCGCGAGGCTTTGGAAGGCACCCGGCGTCGCCGGCGTCCCCGTGACGTAGTAGCCGGTGACATCGGCGATGAGGTGGGTCGTGCCGGAGGATCTGTTGAACAGCGCCACTTTTCCGTCCGCACCCACCTTGACCGTTACCAGGTTAGGCACGTTTTGGTTGGCACGGAAGTTCACATTGGATGCATCCGGCTTTGTTGTCCCGGAGGGGTAGGCGGTGATGTAACCAATGGATTTAGCCTCAGTGACGGTCAGGTTGAAGACGACCGCCGCGACATTTGCCGGGATCCCATTAGCCCCTGCAACCTGGAAGGAAACGGCTTTATCGGCACCCACCGGCACCGTTTTCCGGGTGTCGAGGAATCGTTGTGGGGCAATCGGGGCAAACGTTCCGGGCAGCTGGGCGGCCGCCTTTCCGGCCTTGATAACGACGTCGTCAATGAAGCTGTCGCCTGCCTGCCGCCGGTGTTCGGCACCGAGTTGCATCTTGGTGACCGCGGTAAAGCCCGTGGCGATCTGCTTGCTGGAATACAGGAGTTTGCCGTCGAAGATCACCTCGACCGTGGAAGAGGCCCCATTTGCGACGACGTGCGTGACGATATGGTGCCAAGTGCCGAGAGGGACATTGACTTTCATCGGGGTGTAGCGGAGGGTTCCGTCGGGCGCCGCGACCCGCAGCCACATTGGGCCGACGCCGCCGTTGGATCGGTAGACGTCTATGAACCGGGTAGTCCCGTTGAAGAAGCGGAAGTACGGGACGTTGTTGCCGGCGACGCCCTCTTTGGTGATGTTGAACCAGCCGTCGGCATAGACCTCGTTGTTTCCGGCAGGAAGTGGTGCGGAAAAATTGGCCACCGACCCGGCATCCGTGGTGACGTGAACATAGGCTGAGCAACGGCCCGAGTGCTGCTGGGCCGAGGAGACAGCGGCCGTTCCTGTCCCGGCGGTGAATGCGGCGGCGAAGCCTGCGGTGGTGAGGCTTCCGGACTCGAAGTTCGTGGCAATCACCGTCTTGCCCGGGTATTGGTTGGTCGGTTGGGGTGCTCCCGGCTGACAGGTCGGTACTGCGGCGGACGCCGGACTGGCACCGACCGCCAAACCGGTCAACACTAGTAGGTTGAGCGCTGCAATCACGCCCACTTTATACAGTCGAATCATTGATCTGCCCCCCTGGCATGGCTCCCAGTTAGTACGAGACCCCGGATACCCCGGGATTCGAGGCGCCAAGGAGGTGCTGTGAGAAGCCGACGCACGAGACCGCTCATACTCCGACGGTGCCTGCCCCAAAGGTATCCCCCAGCAACTTGAATAAACCTTGGGCCCGGGGTGATCCCCGGGCTGCCGGCATCACGCCGGAAGCAGCCCGAGGAGCACGGGCACGACGCCGAGGCAGACGAACGCCGGCAGGGAGCACAGGCCCAGCGGCACCACGAGTTTCACCCCGAGCGCGGCCGCGCGCTGCTCGGCGGCCCTGTTGCGTTCGCGGCGAAGCCGGGCAGCCTGGGCATAGAGGAGCGCTGAGGAGGGGGCGCCGGTAAGCGCAGCGAAGGAAAGAGCGTCGCGCAGGGCCTGAAGTTGGGGCGCCCGGGCACCGGAACTGCGCCATGCCGTGCCCCAGTCCGCACCGATTGCGAGGGCTGACACAACCGGCCGAAGCTGCCGCCCGAGTTCCGGTGGCATGAGGGCGGCCACTAGGTCGAGGGACCGGCCAAGTCCGGCTCCCGTATCCAGCATGGCGCCGATCAGTTCCAGCATCATGGCGGTGTCCCGCAGGCCCTGGAGGCCGTGCCGGCCGGCGTCG